>JAGHBZ010000386.1 GCA_021160705.1 Candidatus Sumerlaeota bacterium | reverse complement strand
GTCCTCTCAAGACAATGGTTTGGGAGTCCACGTTCGCAAGCAGGACACAGCATTGCCCGATTACAAGCCAGACAGGTATTATTAATCTCAGCAACAGCGGTCTCCCCCTCAAGGTAACTAAATTCAGGCTCACCCACTTCAGCCACAACTCCCACAAATTCGTGTCCGAGAACTATCGGCAATGGCACTTTATATTCGCCATTGAATATGGCGATATCTGTCCCACATAC
This sequence comes from Candidatus Sumerlaeota bacterium, assembly GCA_021160705.1. Classification (GTDB taxonomy): domain Bacteria; phylum Sumerlaeota; class Sumerlaeia; order MWCT01; family JAGHBZ01; genus JAGHBZ01. Next base: position 3,147 of record JAGHBZ010000386.1, on the reverse strand, counting down.
CCCGGCAAATAAGACATTCATTCTTGCCTGATAAGGTTTAAGCGGTGGAGTTTGCTTTTCGGTAATCGTAATCTTCAAAGGGTCGGTAAGAAGTGCTGCTCTATATTTATCCATCAATTTGTCTCCGGATAAAAAAGTAAGAGAAGTTTCCCTTTTGAAAGGAAACTCCTCCTGAGACCAAACTTGAGAGAAAACCTCCAGACCCCTACTGATAAATCTCCAATTTTCTTTTGAGTTTCATCATCCGACGACGAGCTTTTCTTTTGGCTGCCTCAATCTTACGTTTTCGTCGTTCACTTGGTTTCTCATAAAATTCACGGCGCTTCAACTCCTGCGGGATGCCAGCTTTCTGCAGTTCCTTCTTAAACCGACGGAGTGCACGGTCGATAGGCTCATTCTCCTCAACAACCACTTGCGCCATTTTATCTTCAGCCTCCTTTCAGTAAAAAACTGAACAAACTAATCTTTCAAAATAAAAATCTTAAGTCTATTATGGATAAGGGGTAATCTCCTGTCAATGCAAAAATTTTTAGATTGCACTATATTTGAGCGAAATATTATCGTAAGTACTATATATAATCTAAATCAACGTTGAGTTAAAAAAACTGTAAGAAAATCAGAGCAAGGATGGATAAATGGCACGTATTCTCATAACAGGTGGAGCAGGATTTATTGGTTCACATCTTGCGGAACGCTTGCTTGAACTGGGCAACGAAGTCCGCATTATAGACAACCTCTCCACAGGTAGCATATTAAATATTGAACACCTGAAGAGCAATCCACGCTTCAGCTACGTGGTGGATACTATAATGAATCAAAGTGTTATGGCGGAGCTGGTTGACTGGAGCGATGAGATATATCATCTCGCAGCAGCGGTGGGTGTCAAATTGATTGTGAGCAACCCGGTCCGGACTATTGAGACGAATATTAAAGGTACAGAAATTGTCCTGAATATGGCTCGAAAAAAAAAGAAAAAGGTCTTAATAGCTTCTTCTTCAGAGGTCTACGGAAAAAGTGATAAAGAAAGTTTCTCAGAAAACGACGATATTGTGTTAGGACCTTCGTTTCGGGCGCGCTGGAGTTACGCCTGTTCTAAATTGATAGATGAATTTCTTGCATTTGCTTACTGGAGGGAACAGCAAGTGCCTGTTATTATAGCTCGTCTGTTCAATGTAGTTGGACCGCGCCAAACTGGACGATACGGAATGGTGATTCCACGATTCGTGACCCAGGCACTATCAGGTAAGCCCATAACCGTGTATGGCGACGGCTCACAGCGACGCTGTTTTTGCTATGTGTTAGACCTGGTCAATGGGTTGATAGACTTAATGGCACACCCAAAATCTGTGGGAGAAGTATTTAATATAGGCAGTGACCAGGAGATATCTATCCTGGAGCTCGCACAATTAGTTAAAGACCTAACAGGTTCAAACTCAGAGATAGTATTTGTGGCGTTTGACGATGCCTATGACAGAAACTTTGAAGATATGCGACGGCGTGTGCCTGACCTGACAAAGATTCGCCGACTCATTGGGTTTAAGTTGACTAAATCCATCACTGAATCGGTGCAATCAGTTATTGATTATTATAGAAGTCTGGGACAAAATGTAATCCTTGAATAGTGAGGCAAAAATGAACACTAAAAAACCAGGTGCAAAACAACCGGTCTGGAGCGAGCGCACACGAGTATCTCCCAGCAAAATTAATATCCTGTATACTGCCGGGAGAGACATTGAACCTAAACCACCAGCGGATGAGCTCCTGATTCCTTACGACATCTGGACAAATCGTGCACACACTCTTATGCTGTATCGGCAAAAAATTATTTCCAAAAAGATTGCTCGTTCTATTCTGCACTCACTGGAGAAAATCTCAGTTCTGTATCGGAAAAACCAATTTCATTTAGACCAGCAGTTAGAGGATGTGCATATGAACATTGAACATTTTATTGCAGAAGACGCAGGCGAGGAATCTGCTGGCTGGCTACACACAGGTCGTAGCAGGAACGACCAGTCCACTACTGACATTCGGCTATACGTGCGGGATAGACTGCTGGAGAAGATTGAAGGCACAATTGAACTAATAGAGGTCTTACTTCGCCAGGCTGAAAACCATATTGAAACCATAATGCCGGGACTCACACATCTGAGGTTTGCTACACTAACCACCTGGGCACATTATCTTGTCAGTTACGCACAGGCACTTGAAAGGGATACCACGCGCCTGCAAAACGCATACGAGACCGTAGACCAGTCGCCACTCGGTTCAGCGGCATCATTCGGTACCTCCTGGCATATAGACCGCAATTATACAGCGCAACTACTTGGATTTCAACGCGTCCAGCTGAACACTATAGATTGCCTGACTAACCGCTGGGAGACTGAGGCGGAAGCGGCAATCGCAATATGTTTCTTGCTGATTCATCTCAGCATTATAGCAGAGGATTTGCTTATCTTTACGCTACCACCGTTTGAGTTGATTGAGATTGACAGCAGGTACGTTACTGGCTCCTCAATTATGCCCCAGAAACGTAATCTTGACTTTGCAGAGGTCACCCGGGCTAAAGCATCGCTTATTCAAGGATATGTTCAGGCGCTTATGGGTATTGGACGTGCCTCTACCTCTGGCTATAACCGGGATGAACAATGGACGAAGTTTATCATTATTGATGTCTTTGACGAAGCACGTTATTCCGCTAAATTGTTTAGAGATATTTTTTCAACACTCAAGGTTAATAGAGAGCAGATGGCTCGGATAGCGGATTTGGGGTTTTTAAATGCGACAGAGGTGGCGGATTTCCTTACACGCAACTACAACATACCGTATCGTATGGCATACAAGATTGTCGCAGAAGCGGTCAGCGCATCAGAACCTGAACAGCAACTGGCACTGGATAAGCTTAATCGTGTCTTAAAGCAGAATAATACCAATATCCAGATAAGTGCAAAAGAGTGGAAACAGCTAAGGAATTTCAAGGAAATTATCAAGAGCAAGACTCATCTGGGTGGCTCAGCCCCAGAGGCTATTAAAGAAAATATTGCGTATTTGATGAGCTTAATTACGCAACATCGTAAATGGTTAACGCAAAAAACGAAATCTCTGGATAAAGCAAAACGCTTGTTAAATCAGGAAATCAAGGCTTTATTG
>JAGHBZ010000022.1 GCA_021160705.1 Candidatus Sumerlaeota bacterium | reverse complement strand
TTTTAGTATAGCCTGTACCGACTGATGATAAATTTAATGAGCAAATTCATCCAAAAATCTACCTCTCTCTGAGACTTCCCCCAGAATCGTGATGTAGCGTGGAAATGAAATAGAAGATGGCGCTGTACATAGCCCGGGATTGGTATCAGAGAAATCAGTTCAACGAATTAATCCATTATAAGGGCTGAGTGACTCTATATGGGCAAGAATAACAATTGGCCATCCGGACCTACACCCATTCCAAATCCAGTAAGAGTGCCATACGTAGCTGTACCTGTGGCAAGAGTTCATTCTACAGCCAGTGTGTCTTTGTTCAAAATATCAATAACTGGTAGATTACCCAGGCTGGAGCGGATTACTCGGCATTCGTCGGGTCAAATCCTATCCAGATGCCATTTTTACCTATGATTTCATCGTTTTTATAACCAGTGAGAAAGATTGAGCAAAGCCAATACCTGCTATCAATAATCAATAAGATAAATCCTATACAAAAAAAATCTCCTCATTAATTATACCTACCCTTTCTATTGTTTTTTGTTTTAATTGCGGAACAAGAATTACGAAGAGACACTTTACTATTAAGGCTATATTATGTCAGCATCTAAATTGGGGTTTTTTAATAGGTGGTGAAAGAAACTGGTGAGGGTTTACGATACACACCAGCACCTAAGAGCTCGTAGTCCAGAGTCTGCATCTGGTTCAGGGCAAAGATGACCTCGCCCACAACATTAGGTCTTCTCACGGCTTCAATTTGTTCAGCAAGCTTGTCTACATCCTTGTAGATGAAATAACCCAGTCCAATTGCCAGTGGAGTGTTGGGCGGCACGAGTTCGGTTAGCCGCTTAGTTGTTTTTTCCACCTCAGAGGTATCTATGGAGTAGACCATCGGGCAGAAGAAGTCAACTATACCACCTCGTTCAGCCCACCTAAGCCAGGGCTGGTAGATGCGATTAAGTGCTTCTTCTGGTTCCGGGAAGACATCTGCTGAGATGATTAAATCAGGTCTGATTTCTCGCAAAGCGGAACCTGTTTCAGTGATAAATCTGGTAATATCCTGACGGCGTTTCTCAGACCACTCCTGCCAGAGTTTCGGGTTGCTCTCCGGAGTTAGTTCCAGCAAGTCCCCCTGATATTGCTCAAAGAACTGCTGACGACAATTATGGCAAAAACAGAACTCCTGCTTACCGACTTCACTTGCAGGGTAGCGGATATAATCAAATTGAAACCCATCCAGCTCATAGTGAGCGACAAGCCATTTAAAATTCTCCTGAAGAAATCGGCGTGCATTCTCGTTAGCCGGGCAGAAATAGTTGTAACCCACTTCAATCTGGGATGTGGGGTTCCCATTTCGGTCACGGGCAAGCCAGTCCGAATGTTCGGTAATTAATGGCGAATTTGACCCCACAAAAAATATATGACACCAGGCATGAACCTGGATACCCGATTTATGAGCTTCGTCAATAAGTACCTCTAATGGGTCCCAGCCTTTATACATTGGATGTTGAGGAATCATCCCCACCGGTGAGGGGTACAGAGTATACCCCTCAAAGATAGTCTCCGGGAAGATGACGTTTAGATTCGCCTGTTTGATTTTGGCAATCAGTTCTCTGATTTGCTGTGGATTCTTTTGGGTGAGTCTTACCCACGCACCACGGAGCTCTGGGGTTTTGCTCTCCTTAAACATAGCGTTTGCTTTCTTTGCCATAATCACTCCCTTCTGGGCATACTCGCGTGCCCGCTTTTTGTGCTTTGTCTTTGACGCCTTTTTTGTATAATACCGGGCGTCTCTCACAAGGGTTTTAATCTGTGGATAGGGGATTCTATTTTTAGCAGAAATTGATAGTCTGGATTCTGCCTGCTGGATGTACTTGTTTGCAATAAAAATGAGCGCACTCACTGGATACGTAATAATCAGAGAGTTATTCTCTATTCTGACATAAGCACCGGGCTTTATAGTCTGAGTTATCCATTTTCCAGCCTTTCCGTGTCCTGAGATGACAAACCCATTCTCCGGTATAAGCGAATCATTGCGATTCAGCGCCACAACGATATTCTGCTCTACAATTGCCTCATAACCCCAGATATTGGTTCCAGTACGGCGTCCATACTTTGGGGTATAGATAACGAGTTCGTCCTGTCCGCGATTCCCCGGATACTCTGCCCCTTCCGTGTCAGGGTCAATTTTATCAATTCTGTGTGTTGCCTTCAGGGGCAGTAGATTTGCAGGAGGCGTCTCAGGAGCAAACCTGTGGCACCCCAGGATGAGAAGCACTAAAATAGACATTAAAAAGAAGACAATCTGTCTCACTTTGCGGTTCACCCTCTCCTGCCAGATGGCTTCTGAATAACCTTTTTCTCCCGGATTAGATAAATGATAATCCCCACTATAATCAAAGCAGTAATGATTTGTGAAGTGGAGATACCACCAAACCAGATGCCTCGTTCTACATCACCTCGCACAAACTCAATACCAAATCGCCAGACTGAATACATAATGAGATAAAGCAAGAACAAATGCCCTGAACGGAGTCTCTTTCGGCTGAGCAGGAGAAGCATACAGAATATCAAAAAGAGCGCACCTGCCTCTAAGAGTTGCGTGGGAATAACCGGCAGGGAGTAAGGCATATCAGCGGTGACTAATCCTCGCTGGAGATGGTCTATGTAGACAAAACTGCCAATTAACTCACCTTTTTTGTCATACACAGCAGGGAATCTGAGTGCGATTTTGCAGAGCAGACCCTGACATACTTTGCCATAACAACACCCCGCTGAAAAACACCCAAATCTCCCGAACATATGAGCAAGCGGAAGCGAGGGCGCAAGCAGGTCAGCAACTCTACCCACTGGCATCTTCTTTTTGTAGGTGTAATATACACCTACTGGTATGGCAAAAATAAGACCTCCAAGAAACACAAATCCCTGTCGGGAAAATATATAGCTCCAGGGATGTAGCACAAAATCGTTAAAATTAACCAGGATAAAGACCACCCTGCCACCTATAAACCCAACAATAGTACTGTAAAATAATAAGTCAATAATGAACGAAGCAGGGATATTCGCACGTTTTGCCCTATAGACTGCCAGCAGTGCTCCGAAAAGAGCACCAAGCCCCACCATCACACCATAAGTACCAATATAAAAGTTATCATAAATATAAAATAGTATTGGCTTCATAGCCGTTCCGCTTAAGCAAATTGTCTTAAAATTATTAAGACTTGATATATATCACTATACCCTCCTGAAGTTCACGCAAAATCTTTTGAATACCTTCAATGGGAAAAAATCCCATACCGCACTTCAAGATGTAGTGGCTGAATAATACTTTGTTGCCGCGAAGGCGATTATGCAAATCAAGTCAGGATGGAAAGCGGGAACACGGGACCCTCGGTGCACACACGCTGATACCCGTCACGAGTCCTGACCACACATCCAAGACAGGCACCCACCCCGCAAGCCATCTGTTGCTCCAGCGAGAGCTGACATCGTGTCACACCTTTAGAGCGAGCAACCTGGATAAACGTTTCATTAAAACCCGCTGGACCACAGGCATAAATTGTACTGTCTGGAGACAGGTAATCGCCCACAAAATCAGTGGCAATTCCCTTTTTGCCGAGTGAGCCATCTTCTGTGATGTAGGCGATGTTGTCTGTAAGAGACTCAAGTTCAGGTCTTAGGAGGATGAGCTGTGAAGAACGAGCAGCGTACAGCAATGTCTTTGTCACAGATAATTTATTCAACTTCTGAAGCAGAAAAAATAATGGTGCTATACCCATCCCGCCTGCAATCAATGTATGGTGATGGATGTTCTTATCAATGGTGAATCCAGTCCCCAGGGGTCCGAATACGTGAACAGACTCGCCAACAGATTTTTGTGCGAGCAATCGTGTGCCTTCACCACGTATGTTAAATAATATGCTGAATGTCTGTTTACTTTCATCCACTCCCGCAATGCTAAACGGACGCGGTAAAAACGGCTGAATGCCCCCTGCTACCCGTAGCATAACGAATTGCCCTGGATTTGCCCTCTGAGCAATCTGCGGACACTTATATCTATGAAGAAAAACATCTTCTGCCAGTTGCTGAACTTCCACCAACCGCGTAAAAGTATTGATTTTCTTACCTGTCATTAACAAACTTTCCACTCTAAAACAGCCGACAAATAAATTAACGCAGTGTTTTTCCCGCTCCTATCGCTTTGGTTCATTCTAAATACCGGGTTTATATGAGAAATCACCCCAAGTCTGAATAAGGGGGCAAAGCCAGGCTGATTAAGAGTGCTCTATCTACTTCTTTCATTACTTCAGATTTTAGTTTTCCCAGACGACGTCCCAGCCGACGCTTATCAATAGTGCGAATTTGAGCCAGGTTAATTATTGAGCCTCTTTTAAGTCCTGCCTGAGGTGGTTTTATTAACACCTGAACAGGATAAAGAGCGGTCTTACCAGAGGTAATGGCTGCAACAATCACTGTTGAGCCATACTGATTGCCAATGTTGTTCTGGATAATGACAGCGGGTCTGGTCTTTTTAATTTCGCTACCAATAGTAGGGTCAAAGGAAACAAGATAGACCTCACCCCGCCTGGGTGTAATCTTCATAGGGTCAAATTACCTTTACTTTAAGAGTCTGGCAGTTTCGTGTTCCAGGAAAGCCCACTCCTCAGCCAAATCCTGGTTTTCCCGGGCTAAGGCTAAATATCCCTTCTTTAAATCGTCTATTAACTTAGATTTAAGGTCACTGGTCGCTTTACTGAGGATAAGCTGATTTAAGAAAGCACTCCGACTGTAAGGTGGAGCCATACTATCAAGCAGCTTAAGGGTCTTATAGGGTAAAACAATGTTGACCCTTACTTTTGGGTTATCTGCTCTGGGTTTAGTTTTTGTTTTCTGAACCATAAGAATTATAGCCAACCATTAATTAATTTTGTATTAAAAATGAAATTACACAATTATAGTGTGTATGTCAAGTGGACAACGGTTCTTATTTTACAAAGTGTCTTTTGTGCTGTCTGAGTTTCTAAAGCGAAGGTGAGTCTTAAAGAAACAGGATTTTGGGATACTTGGCAAATAAGATTGCAAAGGTTTTAAAAATGTTCGTCCTTAAAACCCACCATTATACCGCATTGTTATAGCATAAGATTACAAAGAAAATACAGTTTGTAATCTGTGTATGTGTCAGGTTATACTTTAGCCAGATATGTTTTGTCGTTTTCCAGAGAGTGGAATTAAATTTAGCAGAAGATATTAAGTGCAGAGAGCAAAGTAAAAAAGAAATTGTCCCGTGCGGGCACGGTGCACCCCATAAAATTTATGAAGAAAAAGTTTTACATTAAATTGTATCATCATACCATTGCGGAGGATTATGAGTATAATTATGATTTAGTGGCAGAGCATATAGCAGGTCTGGGCATGGATGGGGTGATGACACCTGTGGTGCTTGAACACGCCCAGGGGCAACCGGGCAATGAATCGCTAAAATTTGACCGGGAACATCTCATTCGGTTAAAAACAGCACTTAAAAAAAGAGCCATTGATTTTATACCCATTGTACAGTTCTTTCAGGACGCATACTGTTTTGAACATCACATAACCTCACGTCCAATAAATAATCAAGGGGAAATATATCCCTGGACCACTGACTGGTATAACCCAATATGCCCGACAGAACGTGGATTTCAGCTGAGGCGACTTGAACTGGTAAAAGAAGTAGTGCGGACACTTAAACCCATAGCAATATCCCTTGATTTTCTACGATTCCCGTTCTTCTGGGAGGAGAGTTTTCATATAACTACCATTAATGAGGTTGAGGAATATTGTTTTTGCTCACGCTGTTTAGAACAATTTCAACGTGCTGTGCCTTCTTTTTCAGCGAAGGAATCAGACACACACAATATTGCCGAGCATATCTACAACACTTATGCGGATAAGTGGGTGGAATGGAAGACAAGGGTCATTGCTGATTATTGTCAGGAGGTGGTGAACGCTGTGAAGTCGGAATCCCCGCAGACACAGACATTTTTTCAGTTAGTTGCGGTAGATGAGATGTTGCCTTCGCCATTCACTACGGAATGGCTGACAGGACAAAATGCCCAAAGACTGGCGTCAATTGTGGACTTTCTTTCACCGATGCTTTACCATAACGTACTGGAGCAGAAACCAGAATGGGTCATCCGGACTGTTCACAATCTGGCAAAGAAAACTGAGGGTACATTACTACCCACTATCCAGATAAGCGACCGATTTGCCGGGTTATCGCTTAAGACCGAAGAGATTATTCGGCTAATTGAGAATCTGACACTTCAGCCACAAGTAAACGGAATCGCAATGTTTCACTTTGGTGCTCTGGTAGACTGGCTGTATCATAAAGTGGTGCTCAATGAAAAATATAATGCCCTTGCGCAGATGCTTGGTTCTTTAAGGTAGAGTAGTGATTTGATTAATCATAGTGAAGGTATCTTTTCTGAGTCTTTACACTGCATTTTAAGGAGAGTTTATTAATATTAAGCCAGCCAGCTCACAGGAGGAACGAATAGATGAAGATAGGTGATTTTTTTGTTATGTATAAAGACGGGACTATCAAACAGATTAATCCAATTACCGGTGACCGGGTCTGGTATGTTCCAGAACGCTGGTCAAGGGTACAGAGAGATACGAAACCATCGGGTTCGCCAGTGGTGAAAAAAGAAGTTGAGGATTATTGCGATTTTTGTCGGGCAAACTATTTTTCCACGACACCTGAAAAAGTCCGCGTACTCAACGCTGACCATAACTACCAGCGTCTGTATGAGCTCCCTGCAGAGCAGTATTATGATAGTGAACCACTGTTCAGGCGATTTGCCAATCTTTTTGAGATTATACGGATGAGTTTCTGGCAAAAGAATTATAGCTGTTCAATTTCACCAAAACGAAACCAATGGAAAGAGAAATATCTGCAGACTCCGGAAGGCAGGCGTCATATAGAGAATCTGCTACACTGGAGGCTTGAGCGACTGGGTTTGTCGCAGGCAGAGATAGAGCAGAAGATAAAGACAGAGTTTAACACCCTGACTGACCCGATGTTTGGCGGATGGCACGACTTAATTGTCGTTGCACCTCACTTACGTAAAGACGCTGAGTTTGAAGATGATGTGTTTTATCAGGGCGACCTCTCTGTGGAGGACCACTATCAGTATATAAAGTTTACGGCTGAGAGTGTGGAAGACATTATGCACGATAACGGTGAGACATCATTTGTAGTAGTGTTTCAGAACTGGCTGAAGGAAGCCGGTGCGTCGCGTGACCACCTCCATAGACAACTCCTTGCTATTGATGAATGGGGACCCATCCTTGAGAAAGAGGCGACACAGGTTGCCCGGAATAAAAATTTCTTTCCAGAGCTCACGCAGGCTATGGGACAGGAACTTGGTCTGGTCGTCGCGGAAAACAAATACGCAATCTGTCTGGTAGAAATAGGACAACGATTTCCAACTGCGGTGGTTTATTCAAAGAGCGCAGCTTCCCGTCCGTTTGAGCATTCTGAAGAGGAACTTCTGGGTATCAGCAATCTGATTTATGGATGCCATAGGGCATTGGGAAATAAATCCGCCTCAAACGAGGAATGGATTTACCAGCCATTGGACTGCCCGGTTCCTCTACCTTTCCAGGTTCGTATAAAATGGCGTGCACAACCCACCGCTGGATTTGAAGGGGCAACAGAGATTTTTATCAACCCGATTAATCCTTTTGAGTTTCGGGATAGGCTTGTCCAGACTTTTCAGCAGTTGAAAGCACAGGGTATCATTACGGACATTGCTATTGGAGAAGATTGTCCCATTGCCTGGGATAGCCTTGAATAGATTCATTTTAAACCAAACATCTTTGCGTGCTGGCGTGTGAGCGTGAGAGCAAAGGAATTTTACAGGTTCACCCATAATCAAATCTCTCGCAAAGACGCTAAGACATTCTCCACAGATTACCCCGATTGCGCAGAGGATTGAAATTATAGATGTTAGAAATCTGCGTAATCTACGGATTTGATACTTATTAGCCTGACCTAACCGACAAACCGACTAAACCGACTGAACCGACTAAACCGACTAACCGACTAAACCGACTAACCGACATATCAAGGGATTATGGTAACTTCCTCAAGGCTCAGAGATTCAAGGAAGAGCCAGCTGGTAGTGTCGTCGCCGGGGTCAAAACTCATTATGTCAAAGGAGAGGACTGCAAGATTGTCGGTAGTGCCAGTAACATTGGGATTGAAGATAACGTCATAAGTTTTCCACTCAGATGCAGAAGGCGCTTGCTGATTGTAGCTATTGACCACGCGATTCCAGCCCTGCCACGAGCCTTTCTGGTTCACTCTGAGGCGGAACTGTACTGAATCATCAGCATTCGTCACACTGCTGCTCGCTTCAAATCGTGCCCGGTAGACCTTACCATCCTCTATCCCAATATCTGGACTATACCAATAAGAGAAACAATTCACTGAGCCCGCTGGAGAAAGACCCAGATGTCCACCAGCGGAAACAGTTGTAGGTTTATCATAAGGCGGTATCACACCAGCAAATTCCCAGCCTTCACTCCCGTCT
>JAGHBZ010000284.1 GCA_021160705.1 Candidatus Sumerlaeota bacterium | reverse complement strand
TTTATTCAATTATTTTTGTCACCACGCCTGCGCCGACGGTCTTGCCCCCTTCTCGGATGGCAAATCGGAGTCCCTCCTCCATCGCTATCGTGTCAATTAACTCAACCTCAAACTCCACATTGTCGCCTGGCATCACCATATCCACTCCCTCAGGCAACTTGATTGAGCCAGTCACGTCTGTCGTCCTGAAATAAAACTGGGGTCTGTAGCCTGTAAAAAATGGCGTGTGACGTCCTCCCTCCTCCTTTGAGAGCACATACACCTGACACACAAACCGCCTGTGGGGCGTGATAGAACCCGGCGCCGCTACTACCATACCTCGCCAGACCTCATCCTTGTCTATCCCTCGCAACAATAACCCTACATTGTCGCCTGCCTCCCCGTAGTCAAGTACCTTACGGAACATCTCTACCCCGGTCACTACCGTGGATTTCGTCTCGCTAAACCCTACTACCTCTACCGGGTCACCTGTCTTAATCCTGCCTCGCTCTATCCTCCCGGTCACCACCGTTCCTCGTCCCGTGATGGAGAACACGTCCTCTATTGGCATCAGAAATGGTTTCTCGGTCTCTCGTTTCGGCAATGGAATGAACTCATCAAGCGCCTCCAGCAGCTTATCCACTGATGGCATTCCTATCTTTGACTCGTCTCCCTCAAGCGCCTTGAGCGCACTCCCTCGTATCACCGGCACCTCATCGCCCGGAAACTCGTAGTTCGTCAATAACTCCCTTACCTCTAACTCCACAAGGTCAAGCAACTCCGGGTCGTCAACCAGGTCTACCTTGTTCAGATACACCACTATGTACGGCACTCCTACCTGACGGGCAAGGAGCACATGCTCTCTTGTCTGTGGCATTGGTCCGTCGTCCGCTCCTACTACCAGTATCGCGCCATCCATCTGCGCTGCTCCGGTTATCATATTCTTTATATAGTCCGCATGCCCCGGACAATCTATATGCGCATAATGCCTATTCTCTGTCTCATACTCAATATGTGCTGTGGCTATTGTAATACCCCGGGCTTTCTCCTCTGGTGCCTTGTCAATCTGCTCAAATGGAACATAACTTGCCAGCTTCTTTGACTCCTGGCGTTTGGTAATCGCCGCTGTCAATGTCGTCTTACCGTGGTCTATATGACCAATTGTACCCACGTTTATGTGGGGCTTCGTCCTTACATATTTCTCTTTTCCCATAATTCCCTCCTGATACTTTAAAGTTGTCTAACGCAAAATTACCCTCTCCCTTTTATTTTCCGAAGACAAAATTGTATTATCACTTTAATCTTCTGTCTCAATAAGTCAACCCGAAGGCGCCCTCTCTTCGGTCTTGCAGCCAGTAAGCAGGCAAAATAAGTCGCTGGGCGAGGGAACCCAGCGACGGAGCTTTCTTTTATCAAGAACTAAAAAAACTAAGTATGTGATTATAAGTAAACTCTGTACTTCAAGTCAAGAGGGAAATTCACTTTTTTAAGAAATTTTTTTAGGTTATAATTCATCTTGGTATTACGAGTATCTTATTTAAGGATTGTATATTAAGTTATTTCTCCGAACAAGGTGTGTGGAAAGGCGTCAGTAATTTTTACGTTTACCAGTTTGCCAATCATTGTTTTCTCTCCGTCAAAAGCAACGATTTTGTCGCCTCGAGTTCTACCAAGGAGCTGGTTACCGCCTTTTCTCCCACTCTTTTCCACCAACACCTCCTGTTTGGTACCTATGAGTGCCCGGTTCTTCTTGAGGCTATTTTCAATCTGGAGCTCAATCAGTCGCTTAAGGCGTTCTTTTTTTATCGCTAATGGCACATCATCTTCAAATTCAAGCGAAGCTTTTGTGTACGGACGTGGAGTATACATAAATGTAAATGCTGAATCAAAGCCTACTCGCTCTACCAGCTCCAGTGTTTGTTCAAAGTCATCTTCAGTCTCACCAGGAAATCCGACAATTATATCAGTGCTGATAGCTGCGTCTGGTATTCTGGCACGAACCCTTTCAATCAACTCCAGGTAATATTCCCTTGTGTATTTTCTGTTCATACGTTTGAGGATTTTATTACTTCCTGACTGAACTGGCAGATGCAGGTTCTCGCAGACTTTGTCTAAGGAAGCAATTGTCTCAATCAGGTGTGGAGTGGTGTCTTTGGGATGCGAAGTCACAAACCGAATTCGCCAGAGTCCGTCAATGCTATTGACTCTCACCAGCAACCCGGCAAAATCCACCCCATTGTAATTGTACGCATTGACGTTCTGTCCGAGCAGGATAATTTCTCTGTATCCCTGCTCAACCAGAGAATTTATCTCCGCAAGAATTTCTTCTGGTGGTCGACTCTGTTCTCTGCCACGAACATAAGGAACTATACAGTACGAGCAAAAATTATTGCATCCGTAAATGATGGTCACCTCTGCCCGGACCGGGTGTTTTTGAATAGTGTGTGGCACCCCTAATTCAAGGGGGTGATGAATGTTAGAGATGGCGACTATTTGATTTCCTGAAGCCCTGACTTGCTCAACTAAGTGTGGGATATTCACAAAATCACGAGTTCCGACTACAAGGTCAATAAAAGGAAATCGGGTAGCAATCTCCTCGCCACGTTGCTGAGCAATGCAGCCCGCGAGACACAGAATCATTCCCGGACGCCGCCACTTCTTGATACGGTTAATGTTGGTAATACGCCCTATTGCACGTTGCTCAGCGCCTGTCCTTACACTGCAGGTATTGACAATCACCAGGTCTGCCTCTTCTTCGTTCTCCACGCGCCGCCAGCCGTGAGCCTCCAGCAACCCTGCCATTACTCCTGAGTCGTAATCATTCATCTGACATCCATAGGTAATTATTATGTAGCTTTTATCTTCTGTCATAAGAGTAGTGGATATATCTCAAATGTTGAATCTTAAGTTATAGCTTACACCCGCTCATTGCAATGATTCCACGAAAAAAGAAATTGCAATGATTTCTTTCAGTGTCTGAAGTTATGATTCTTGTTCTCATTCTAATTTATCTGAAGTGTACCATTAAAGCATTGAATTTTTCAGCAGGCTCTTAAGAGAAATGTGTTGAATTACGCTGAGTATACAAGTAAACTATCTCTTTCTTAATTTGTGGACGAGTTATTTTTTCAGTCCATTGCTGGCTAAGATTGTTGCTTATTCTATGATTTTGTGAATGGCATAGGTGTTTAAATTGAGGGGTCTTTAAGATTAGACAAGACTGGAGGAGGACTATGGAGAAGATTAAGATTGTTAGCGAGCTCGCAAAAAAAACTAATTCAAAGATTGTTTTCCTTATTATTGACGGCGTCGGCGGAATACGTACCATAGAGCATCCGCAAACTGAACTTGAGCTGGCGCATACTCCGAATCTGGATGCACTGGCGGCTAAATCAATGTGTGGGCGTTCTTTACCAGCGACGTTTGGTATCACGCCCGGCAGTGGTCCCGGTCACCTTGCTCTATTTGGCTATGACCCGTTGAAACCAGAACACAACATCGGGCGCGGTGTACTTGAAGTGCTTGGTATAGATTTTGACATTCAGCCTGACGACCTCTGTGCTCGGGGTAACTTCGCCGTGAAAAATCCTGATGGCACTATTGCTGACCGACGCGCTGGCAGGCTCTCCACTGAACGTTGCATCGAGCTCTGCAATAAGATTCAGGAGTCGCTTAACAGGATTGAAGGAGTGACTGTACTCATAAAACCCGTGAAAGAATATCGGTTTGCCCTTATTATTCGTGGCGAAAATCTCTCGTCTGCACTGGCTGATACTGACCCACAACAGGTCGGGCTTAAACCCCTGGAGCCAATACCAACTGAGAATACCGAGAGTGCTAAACATACTGCCGAAGTAGTGAAAAAGGTACTTCGCGCTATTGAGTCCGTTTTAGAAAAAGAACCAGATGCGAATACTGCGCTTCTGCGTGGGTTCTCAAAAGACCCCTGTCTTCCGAAGATGCAGGAGCTCTATAAACTCACACCGGCTGCCATTGCCACCTACCCACTTTATCGTGGAGTTGCCCGTCTGCTTGGTATGGATGTATATCGTCCTGCTGACGAGACAATTTCTGCTGAGATGGAACTGCTCAAAGAACTCTACGATAAGTACGATTTCTTTTTCATCCACATTAAAAAGACAGATTCATACGGTGAAGATGGCAATCGTGAGTCTAAAATCAAGGTTATTGAGCAGGTGGATACGGAACTGCCAACAATCCTTGCTCTGAACCCTGAGGTGCTGGTGGTCACTGGCGACCACTCCACCCCAACACAGATTAAGGCTCATAGCTGGCATCCTGTACCATTAATGATTTATTCACGGTATTGTGATGTGGATGATGTGAAACAATTCAATGAATCTGCCTGCGACCGGGGTCGGCTGGGCATTATCCCGGCTACAGAGATTATGCCACTTGCACTGGCTAATGCCGGAAAATTGATAAAATATGGCGCATAACAATTACCGCATTTACACATCTCTCATTAAATCTGCCAGAGGCAAGATACCTAATTATCAGGTAATTCGTGATGTCTTACTTCATCACGAATTCATACAATTTCATAAAATTGCTTTAATGATTAGCGTAATAGTAGTTTGATTTTGCTTGCTTCTGTGATGTATCTTTTGCAAATTATGTCTTAAATTCAATTTAAAGGAGCACTAATGCCCAGAAAGGTCTTGATAACAGGTGCTGATGGGATGCTTGGGACTGACGTGGTTGCTCATCTTAAATCTCAAACTGCGTTTGAGGTCATTCCAACCACCATACACACTATGGATATTACCAGCTCACAACAGGTCAGAGACGTTATGCTTACACATCAGCCAGATGTAGTGATTCATTGTGCTGCATACACCGCAGTAGATAAGGCAGAGAAAGAGCCTGATGTATGTTTTGCGGTCAATGCAGAAGGAACAAAAACTATTGCCACTCTTTGCCATGAGATTGATGCGGAAATAATTTTTATCAGCACTGATTATGTGTTTGATGGCAAAAAGAAAAGTCCTTACGTGGAGACCGATAAACCCAACCCCTTGAACGTCTATGGTGCTTCAAAATTAAAAGGCGAAGAATACGTTCAATCGTTGGTGCCACGGCATAAGGTTGTCCGAACTGCCTGGCTCAATGGTGTACATTGCACGTATGGGACAAATTTTATTGAAGCGATTTTAAAAAACTTAGCGTCTGAAAAAACTGTCTCTGTAGTAAGCGACCAGTATGGTACACCCACATTTACGTTCCATCTGGCTGAAGCGCTGGCACTACTGCTTGATGTTGATGCTTATGGTATATTTCATATTACCAATCAGGGAATATGTAGCTGGTATGAGTTTGCGTGTGCGATTGTGGAGGAATTTGGTCTTAAGGGTGTCACAGTTAAACCAATAAAAGGTTCTCAATTTCGTTCTCTGGCTACGCGTCCGGAGAATTCTGCACTGGAGAATGCACGGCTTAAGGAATTGAATCTGCCTTTATTGCCTCACTGGCGCGAAGGACTTGCTGAGTATCATCGCCGACGGAAAACTGATGACTGAACAAAACGCCAGTAGTTCCTCAAGTCATCTTTGTTAATTATAAACAGGGAATGCAGACTTTTTATTCCACTGTCTTTGACAAAAAGCGTCGTGTATATTAAAAACATTACAAAGTAGCTGTACGCAGTAGCCGAGGCGGCGCCCCAGATTGCGTATCTGCGTGTGAGAAGATAACACAACGTAGCATTAATGGCAAACATTACCCAGGCAATAGCAGTAGGTATCTGAGGTTTGCCTTTAAATCCTGTAAAATACATAGCAAAAATACGACATCCTCCAAATAATACTACCCCAACCAGAAAAATCCGAAGTACACCAGCACTGAGCACATATTCAGCACCATAAAGAAACCGAATAATAAACGAGGCAAATATAAATACCACTCCACCCCCGAGCAGAGTTAAAAACAGAGTATTGCGAAGAATTTTCTGGATGAGAAACACTGCTTCGTCCTTATCTGCTGCGATAACTTTTGAGTAGGAGGCTTTTTCCATTGAGGCGGGAAGTAACCAGAGTTTTTCAGCGAGTGTGCCTGCAAGACTGTATAACCCCACACTGGCAACTCCTAAAATATTACTCACTATCAATGTGTCAACTCTGGTAAGCAGGTTAGATGCTACATTACCAAAATAGGCGGTGAACCCAAACTTGATGAACCGTTTCAGTAATGAAAAGTTCAGAGGTGCAAAGACCTTGCCAAATCTATGTCTCAGGATATAAAGCATTACAAATACCGCTAATACCTGAATAGTTGCCCAGGAGATAATTATTGCGGACAATCCCTGTTTAAACACCACAAGCAATACAATAAAACATAATGCCTGGGTAAATTGATAAGATAGATTGAATATGGAAAGTAAAATAATCCTGCCCAGTCCTATGAGAATTCCAGTCCAGATAGCATAATATAGCGAGAAGGGAAGTAACCCAATTGCAATAAGCAAATAAGGAATAGGTATGTCTTTAAAGAAGAGATTCCGTATAATATCACCAACCAATGTTACCAGAGCCAGCAGTGTAATAGTAAAAATAAATGCGAGGAAGACTGATATAGTATGAGCCTCAGAAAGTCTACGCGGGTCTTTGCCAATAAAGTATGTATTGGCAATACTCAATCCTAAGTTAGTCAAATTTAGTGAAAGGGTGTTTGCCAGCAGAACCAGTCTAAATGCACCATATCCTTCAGGATGGAGTCTGCGGGCAATTATGATACCGGCAATTCCACTTATAATAACTATGCTAACCTGAGTGACCAGGTCAAACGTACTTTTTTTTGCTATACCCATTCAGCACGTCTACCTTTATAAATCTTATCGTACCCATATAAGTTCAGGAATGTGGTTATTCTTATAATGATAAGATTAGAAAAGCAATACAAGACTTGCCACTCAGGCATTTTTTTATTTGAAATGCGACCTACCAGATTTCGTCTAAACAATTATTTATTTCTGCTGGTTTCATTGCTTGAACTTTTGTGGAGTAATCACATATTATCATTGATTACTATGTTGAAGCGCTCACAGACCATCAGAGTAGAATCTGTCTCAGTCCCTATCAGACTGGACAAGTATATTGCCGAGCATTATCCTGAGCGTAGCCGAAGTTTCTGGCAACAATTAATCAGAGAGGGTAAAATCCGCGTCAACGCTACTCTGGTAAAACCAAACTATCAGCTCAAAAGAGGTGACCTTATAACTCTCGAGCTCCCCCCTCCAGAGAATGATATTCCAGCACCTGAACCCATTTCGCTGGATATAGTCTTTGAAGACGAACACATATTGGTGGTGAACAAAGCCCCAGGACTTGTTGTTCATCCAGCAGCCGGCAACAAAGAACACACACTTGTCAATGCGATTCTCCATCATTGCCCTGAGATAGAATTTTCAGGGAGCAAGCAACGACCGGGCATTGTTCATCGTCTGGATAAAGATACCTCCGGGGTAATGGTTGTGGCAAAGACGCATAAAGCATATCTTCAGCTTGTGCAGCAAATCTCAGCACGTCAGGTACGCAGGCGGTATAAAGCGCTTGTTCTGGGTATTCCAGAGCCCTCGGAGCAGAGTATCGAGCTCCCAATAGGTCGTCATCCACGTCACCGCACAAAAATGGCAGTGAATCTTATCAACGGCAAACCAGCGGTGACCTATTTTAACACTATTGAGCGATTCAACAACGCCTTTAGCCTGCTTGAAGTCTCGCTTCAGACCGGTCGCACTCATCAGATACGCGTTCATCTTGCTCATATTGGTCATCCTGTTGTTGGTGACTCTCAATATGGACTTCGTCCTGCAGTGCTTGTTGCTCGGATGCCTGAGCATTTTCAAGAACAGGTAAGGCAGGCATTACTTAGCACCAGACGGCAGATGTTACATTCTTTTGAATTGACTCTAAAGCATCCTGTGACCGGGAAAGAGATGCAGTTTAAGGCAGAGCTCCCACCAGATTTTGCTCACCTAATTTCTACTCTCCGCCAGTATTGCCACTCAAAGTAGGCGAGGTCTTTTCATCTTCAGTGGGTTCTGGTGTGGATTTTGGTTTAGGCACAAGGTAAATGATGTCTTTCCCGATTTTATACGGGCGTGGCACAAGAATTCTTGATTCCCAGCCGAGGTTTGTCTGATATGTAGAGAGCCGGGAAAATTCACCATCAAACACATAGCGTCCCTCAGCATTTGGTTGTTCTATTATGCCGTGTTTGGAACATTTGATGTTGAACAAATTTGAGTTCTCTACTGGAATGAAACTGTATGTGCCACCGTCTGGACACTTTGGATACTCAGGGAAAAAATTATCCGCTCTACTTACCTCTTCTAAACCCTCTAACTGTTGGATTGGCTTATGATGGATGTAACCGTGTTCATCACGGTATAGTGCTTTTTTCCCATACTTGAAATAAAGTACAATTGTATTCAGGATATAGGTATCCGACTGAGTCTTTGGGTCAAATTTAAATCCATACTCCTCATCCATTTTTTTCATAGCTTCCTCAATTGCGACCATATTGATAATACATCGCTGTAAATCCAGACGCTTAAAACTGAATATAGTCTGCGATAGCAGAAGAGCAATGAGGAATCCCCCAACGATTGCCAGAATAATGATGGTCTTTTTTGTTTCTTTTACTTCCTTAACGCGTTTCTTCTTGCCCATACTTCATTTGCCATTCTTGAAAAGATAAACGAAACCTTTAAGAAGCTATACTTAACATTTTTAAAATCAGAGATTAGGAAAATACCTTCACCTGAAGAACCTATATTTTATCAGTGTATATAGAGCAATAAAAAAATCTCGCCATCCTATCTTTTTTCCCTCCCAGAAGGTCCGTGCGGTGAACGTCACAGGCACTTCTATGATTTTCTCACCTTTTCGGAGGAGCTTTGCGGTAACCTCCGGACAAAATTCAAACCCGGTGCATTTCAACTCTATCTGTTGAATTACTTCTCGTCTGAATGCCTTATATGCCGTGGCTTCATCGGTTATTCGCTGTCCGTATAATACAGAGACTAAAAGTGCCAATATCTTGTTTGCTATAAGATTAGGCAATCGCATACGTTTGACTTCGCCAAGAAATCGTGAGCCGTATGCCACATTGGTCTTGCCTTCAAGGATTGGCTTAATCACCGCTGGTATCTCCTCCGGATTATACTCCAGGTCTGCATCCTGAATTATAATAATATCGCCTGTTGCATGCTGGAGTCCTGTGCGAATAGATGCACCTTTTCCCCGATTATGCTTGTGCGTTAATAATATTGTATTCCCCGGATGCTCAGCCACCTCTTGTTCAAGTATCTTGTGGGTGCCATCTATTGACGCATCGTCCACGAGAATTATCTCCTTATCAAAAGGCAATTGCCTCACTCTTCTCAGGACTTCTTTAATGAGTTTCTCCTCATTGTAAATAGGAATAATTATTGATAACTTCATATATTCTTGATTTGTCCTTTTCTACATAAAATGATAATTGATGTTTTAGATATACATTTCCTCTATCAAAGTCAATTCCCTTTTTATTCTGGTGATTGGTGCATCGTATTTTTTCATTGCCCTTGACTTTTAAGTAAGTCAATTGTTAAGTAAACTCAATTCAAGTTTGTTGTGTTTAACATCTCCAGAAATCTCTGAATGTAAAACCAATTTTTTACGGTTTAAAAAATGGGCAGGCATATTGTTATTGCAATTGATGGTCCAGTAGGTGTGGGCAAAAGTACGGTGGCAAAAGAACTTGCCAGACGGTTTGGGTTTTTCCATCTCGATACAGGAGCAATGTATCGTACAGTCACAC
>JAGHBZ010000340.1 GCA_021160705.1 Candidatus Sumerlaeota bacterium | reverse complement strand
CGGAAAGTAGATTAAAGGCAGTATTAAAAACATAGTAAAAGATTGTCCGTGCAAATCCGTGTAGTTCCGTGGCTAAAAAATATCAGCCACTGAAGCACACTGAACCACACGGAAAGTAGATTAAAGGCAGCAGTAAAAACATAGTAAAAGATTGTCCGTGCAAATCCGTGTGGTTCTGTGGCTAAAAAAAATATCAGCCACTGAATCACACTGAACCACACGGAAAGTAGATTAAAGGCAGCAGTAGAAGTATAGTAAGAGATTTTCCGCGAGAACCCTTATAGTTCCGTGGCTAATTAAAGGTTCGTAGCCTTCAAAAAGTTTTCCGATTTTTTTGACTTCAAACTCAATTCCAGCCATTACTTCTCTGTTGGGCATAATAAAGTGCTCTCATTTATTCCCGCAGTCTCTTTTTAAAACCCTCGGATATAATCCATATTAATTAAGAGGGCTTTCCTTCCCCTTAAAGGAAATTATGATAAGGGAGTTAGAGCATTGCTCAAGGTCATCTCAGGAGAATTCAAAGAGAGGGTTAAATCTGGTCGGGGCGGGGGGACTTGAACCCCCGACCTCAGCGTCCCGAAATCTAATTATTTCTCCTTCCTGTCTTTTCGTCTCCTTTTTTCTTGATTATTTTTTGATTTTTCTTCTCTCAAACGATATGCTGGTACGTTTACGGAATATCCATCTATTCTTGTAATTTGTTTCCTCACCACTTCTACAATGCCTTTTTCTATAAGGTCACGGAGACGACAGTGAAGAAAAGAACGAGACCACCCTGTTGCTTTTGTTAATTCTCGTACAGTAAGCCCTTCTCCTTCGGATTGCCTAATTCCAAGTGTCTTTATCAATTCATCAAGGGTAAACTCTGGTGTGGGCTTAGACATTTATATCACCTGCTTTACATAGTTATTGACGAATATTTAGGGTGTTTATAAAGAATCGGCTCAATAATGATTTCATCTTTTATATAGATGAGAACTGCGCCGATGTCTGTTAGACGACCCCGGGTCTGGCTTCTTCGCCTCATAAACGGAATAGCCAGTTGCCAGCCAGGGGTAGAGACAACAATGCCGTTGCGATTTCGGACTTCTGTATAGATATGTGTGTGTGAGCGAATTATAAGGTCAGGTTTCCCGTCTGCCAGGGCATTGTCAATCATAGAGAAGTTCAGCTCACGTTCTAAGGCGGTGCCTCGGTAGAGCATCATATATGAAATGTCGTGAGCAATGTCTATAACCTTGCCGTTTATCTTCAGAATCAATGTGTCAGAGATTATTTGTCCACCGGGATGTTTCTGAGCTTTCAGCTTTAAGGCAAGTTCGTAAAGGCTTTCTCCATAAGCTCCCTCATGCCATTTTGTTCCAGTGACAATCCAAAAACGTTTAGTTCGTTCCCGAATCGGTAACAGGGCTTTGAATGCAATCTCTGCCTGAAAGTGAGGGTGTGCTGTCGTAAGAGCATAGACCGCTTCCGAAATCTTACGTGGACCGTTTATGACATCGCCATTCACAACCACAAAATCAAGTTGTTTTGGTAATCGTTTCAACATATCCTTCCAGCATTGCCACAGATATTGCTGTGCGGAATTTTGAGGAAAATGAACCGGAGAGGTTTGTTTTTGCTCTCTTAGAGGAGAAAGCAGTTCTATCCTTACATCTGGGGGAAGCAGAGCGAGAGCGTGTCCACAATGGAGGTCAGAAACAACGAGTCCGATTTTATTCTTACGCCGTGTCATCGGCTTGGAATCCTCTTTTCATTATATGAGTTATAAAGAATTTTCCATTTTGGCTTAACCCATATATCTTCATAAAAATGGTCAGGGTTAGCTTCATACCATTTTACGCATTCTCGACCAAACCGTAAATATTTGCCTACATCTCCTAACCCTTCATTTAGCGCCTGAGCTACCAATTGTGAGCATACAAGCTGTCGTCTCAACATACATTTGACAAACCACGTTACTTGTCTTTCTGGATGTAACAATCCCATAAATCTCAGTAATCGTGTTAAAGATAAATCTATTGCAAATCCACTAAGATACCAGAACGGATATACTTCACCGATATGCTTACGTGCAGATGAAATAATGTTAAATCTCTGTTTTGAATCCAGTCTTTCCCAATCTGCTATAATGGTCTCATATTCAGGTGAAAGATATTTATCCACGGGAACTTTATCTTTTGTATAGGGAAAAGTAGACTCTATAATAGTATTACCAAAATCCATCAACGCCACGTGGGATGCCATTCCAATGCCATCATCCTCACGTGAAGCAAAACAGATAGCCTCGCTAATTAAATTTCCTGGCTTTCTGCAAATCAGAATTGAGGCGGGCGGGAACAGGCTTGTTATATTTTTTGTTGGGTTCATTTACACGGATTACAATTATTACTGTTAGAATCAGAAGGAGACATTTTGGGGGTAGGTACGACTGGATTCTGTAATTTATAGAGCTCAAGTCCCATTTGTAACCCTTTCTCAAACAGCTGAACTGCACCTTGCCACGCTGGTTTTGGATTTCCACCAAGTGAGAACTCTATATCACCGTCTTTTGTCTCTTTGTAGCTAATATCCAGCTTTTTCCAGTTACAATACGTCACGCCATCTTTTGAGTAGTGGATATAACAACAGCTTACACTAACAGTCAGCACAATACCTATTGCCAGTAATTTTATAGCACCTTTCATTACCTTTACCTCCCTCTCTCATTTTTCAGATAATCTAAGCAAAATAGTTTTAATATCGTTCCGCATTTCTCGAATGTCGTCTCTGATATTTTGAATATCATCTTTAGAGGCACTATTCTTAGCCAACTCAAGAGCTTGTTCAGCTTTCTGATTAGTGACGACATACGAACTCACAATACTTGCTACCAGCATAAGCAATGTTATAATGACCATTGGAGCTAGCCATTTTTTGTTATTCATTTTCTCGGGCGCTCCTTTTGCTCTGGATAGAAAAAAGATGTGTTTTCTTATTCGGCTTTCTTTGCTGTATTTTCACTAAAGATGTTTTTGATTAGCGAAATGACAGCTGCCACTCCACCCGCCAGTCCTGAAAGCAATGCCTTTTTCCACATAGTGAGGTCAAATAATGTAGTGGAATCAACAGTAACTGTGAGACAGAACGCTCCTACGAATGCTTGCAGGAACGTCCAGGATACCCGTTCCCAAACGTCTTTCCAGTCTATGTCTTTCCAACTTTTCATTTCCTAATACCACAAAATGCATAATACAAAATTTCTGAGAATCATCACAAGGGGGTCTTATCAATATATTGATAAAAAGTTTGAAGGGAGATTTTAGGAGGGATGTTAAGATTGGTAGTAATCTAAAGTGGTATCATTGGCGTATTGGCACAAATTGAATATCATTATCACCGGGACAGGCTTTTTATGGTCATTCTACTGGCAAAATGTTTATCTTAAACACCTTCCCGTCCAGCCTCTTGGCGTGAAGCTCCCCATCGGATGTCCAGTATATTTCGCCTTTTTTTGCCTTGTCGTCATTTTTCACGCTGGCTCGCAATATCCGATTTTCCACACTCATCTTCTTGGCAATCCTATTTAAAGCCTTGTGCAGTCCGCTGGCATTCTTGCCTATCTCATAGTAGCCAGTCACCTGCAACGTGACCGAGTCCGCATTCGCCACCTGCTCTTTTGGGAACTCCACCAGACATCGGTTTCCTTTCTCCAGCACCAGATACCCGCCTTCTCTCCTTCCGCCGACCACCCTGCAAGGTCTCAGGGTTACCCCCCCCACTTTCAACCTTATGTCCTTGAAATACGCCGTCTCATCCTGCTTCTCCGCTATCACGAACGCATACTTGCAGAACCCCGCACCAGAGACCTCCACCTCTTCCACATCCTCGTTCTCCTGTCCTATGCACCCTGCCAGCAAATCTGTCTTATGCCACAGTACCCTTGTCGTCGGATAATCCGCCCCATACACATACAACTGTGGACACACAAGGTCGCTCATATATGCAACTTCTTCCCACGCAAATGTTCCGCCTATGTTAGAACACACAAGAACTTTGTCATCATCGCTATCATAATACATTGTTCCTTCATCTGATGCTCCTAAGTTTGCTTCCGCTTTCCATTCTGAAATCGGATTCAGCCTCAGCGCATCCTTCACCGTCGTCAAATCTCCACCATTGCCCAATATGGCGCCTTGTGTTGCATCCAATACAGAGGTTAAATAAAAAGAACCGTGAATCTTGAATTTCATAATGCCATTGTTATAATAAGCTAAGT
>JAGHBZ010000072.1 GCA_021160705.1 Candidatus Sumerlaeota bacterium | reverse complement strand
GTCCATAATGTCGGCAAAAATAACAAAAAGTAAAAAATAAAAAAACCAATGAGTGCGTACGATAAAGATGAAGGGTATTTTAATTCTGGATTTTGCACCCGGGGTTCTCTATTTTCTCTATCTGGAATATGCACGCTCTGAAACATTTTTCCGTTCCTGCCCGAATTCAGCACAATCAATAACTTGATACCTGAAATAAACACCTCACTTCAGATTTCTGGAATTCTGTATTGTCTCTCTATCCATAAAAGACGAGAACTTCCACAAAAATATTTTCCACAACGTCATCTCCTGCAAAGGCGTTTTTCTAAAAATATGTTGTTTTTCAAACGCATAAAGTGTTATATATAAACATTGCTTGAAAGAATTATTCAATACATATTGAAGGTTCAATAATGGATTTAATTCTGGATTAACGGAAGTGGCTGGGGATGCTGAGTTTTCTAACACGAACGATTTATCGCAAGATATTCTTGCTCATACTGCTGGTAAGTATCGTTCCTGCTACAGTAGGGATATTGCAGACGTATCTGGAGACAAGGGTTGCAATGGACTCTATAATAGGGAATTATCTGGAAGAACGAGTAGTTAAGGTAACCAGTGATATTGAACGGGGACCCGACGAAAAAATAAGAGCGCTTCTGAGGCTAAAAAGAAGCCACTCGCTGGTCAATGCCATTGATACGCTTATAGACCGACCATCCATTGACAGAGGGGAGATAAGAAAACTCCTTACCCGTTCGCTTTCAGGGACCTCCTTGCAGAAAGATGTACTGATTATTTTTGACGTAAGCGGTGAGATGCTGACTGCGAGCACTGACGACATTAGTGTCTCTTTTACAAACCAACCCTGGTGGAAGACAATCTTGAGTATGGATAACTCGCAAGTATTTATAGTTGATGTTATGTTGAATCGCACATCCACCGCACCAGAAGGTGAGAGGAATCAATTAGAGCCAGAACCATATCTATTTGCGTTAAGTCCCTATTATGAATTCAGGACACGCGCCCCCTACCCCAAAGTGGTAGTTGGACTTGCCTGCGCTATTAAAGAAGTAATTAAGCCAGCAACTCAGATAGTAACAGAAGGGGGTACGTCTGAAATACTCCTGTATTCGCTTGGAGGCAGGATTCTATATCCACGTGAAGGGTACAGAATACAGGTGGATGAAATCCGACGACGCCTACACGGAAAGGTGGGAGTAAGTGGCTGGTTTGGATGTTCTACCAAAAGGGGAAAACAAATCTATGCATATTCGCAACTAAAATTATTGGGCGCAAAAGTCCAGGGTCGGAATATGCTACATCAATGGTATACACTGATGGGAATGGACATCAGCGACATTCAGGTATTTACCGCTCTGGCTTTCTGGCGAACGTCAATTATCAGTTTTGGATTAGTGGTCATTTTTTGTTTTCTCGGGTTATATCTTTCGCGAAGAATGGTGATGCCCTTAAAGAAGTTGAACCGAAGTGTCCAGCGAATAACCGCAGGTGATATGAGCAGTAGAGTTGAGGTGAAAAGCAAAGACGAGATTGGTGTGCTTGCGAGGAATTTCAACATAATGACAGAAAAACTTGAGCAGACCTATAAGGAGCTTGCGGAAAAAATCAACGAATTGGACAAAAAAGCGAAACAAATTGCTTTAATTAATGAGATTACACAGGCAATCAACTCAGAGCTTGACCTTGAGGAGACGTTTAGAATCATAGCCAGTGAACTAAAAAAACTTGTGGATTACGACCGAATTAGCGTTTGTTTTATTGAGCAGGATAGTAATCGTGCGGTGTTTGCGTATGTAGAACCTTCGGAAAGAGAACTACTCCCTAAAGGTACTCACATTGGTATTGAAAATTCCAACATTGGTATTGCCATAAGAACCGGAGAGATTGTCATAAGAGATGACATTTCTCAGAGTCAGGAGAGAGAAGAAGAGCCTTTGCTGGCTAATATAGGTATGCGTTCGTTAATTGTAGTGCCGCTAAAATCAAAGAATAAAATAATTGGCACACTAAACCTGGCAAGCAAAGAGCCAGATAAATATGGAGAATCTGCAAAAGAATTGTTAATGCAGGTTAGTGAAGCACTGGCTATAGGGATTGAGCATAGCAGGATGTATACACGAATCAGTCGGTTTGCCGAAGAACTTGAGGAAAAGGTTAAAGAACGAACGGCTGAATTAGAGCGAGCACAAATGAAGTTAATCCAGACAGAGAAATTTGCAGCTACCGGGAAATTAGCAGCAAATATAGCTCACGAGATTAATAACCCCCTGCAAATAGTGAAAAACTACCTTCTGGTCATTTCCAGGCAGGTCGAAAAAGCTCAACACCAGGGTGCCACCTCCCCGATAACCACCGAGGATTTAAAAATACTTGATGAGGAGCTTGAGCGGATTGCCAGAATTGTCAGGAGTCTGCTGGACTTCTATCGAAAACCCCCTGAGAAGGTTACAGCGATTAATATTAATGACGAAATCACCAGCCTTATAAGGCTTATGGAGAAGGGGTTTGAGCGGCATCATATTAAAGCTGAATTGAACCTGGGTCAGGATGTTCCTGCTATTAAATCATCCCCTGATTTAATTCGCCAGGTCCTGCTGAACATACTGAGAAATGCGGAGGACGCAATGGAGCACGGCGGGACTCTCACGGTCACTACTATGCTAAAAACCTACACTGAAGATGGTCGGGAGCGGAAAAGGATTGTCGTTACTATACAGGATACCGGTGAGGGTATCCCCCCGGAGTATATGGATAAAATCTTTGACCCATTTTTTACGAGCAAAAAAGCAGAAAAAGGCGGTACAGGACTTGGGCTCTCAGTGAGCTATGGAATTATGCAGACGCTTGGTGGGGATATTGAGGTCTCAAGTAAAGTCGGGGTAGGCACAACGGTTCGGCTTGAATTTCCTGTAGAAGAACTCGCCACTACACCCGATACTACGTTGCTTGGTTAAGGGCAAATAAGCGCATTCGGCAAAGGTGCAGGAATTTATTTGAATTATTGAGCGTGGGCAGGCATTTTTCGCCATTCAGTCTCAAATTGTGCTCCTGTCTTGTAAAGTGCTACCAGCGGAACGCCCTTAATAGAGATGACCTTCTCAGGCTTCCAGTGTGCAAAGAGGTATCGTTCTGGACGTGCGAAAAATCCTTTGCGAATCAGCAACAGATGGTAATCATAAGGTGGAGGGGCATCAATAATGATGTCCGGGCGCAAGATATGCCATTGCTGAAGATATTCAAACACCTTTTCATGAAGAGCCAGGAGTTTTAAGCGAGCATCAGGAGGAAGGGTATCATTGATGTGAGTAATCATAGTTTCGTTCACTGCCTCGCCCCAGTATGTAGTTTCCAGTCCTGACTCGTAGGCGCCTTTTATACCACCGATAAGCTGGTTAAAGAAACTCAGATAAAACGGTCGGTAGCTTACCACTGCCAGAACCCCGTTCAGGATAATAAGCACAAGAATAAGTGCCGAGATGATGGTGGCTATACGTTTTACATTCAAACCAGCGGCAGAGGGGAGGAGCAGAACAAGGAATCGTGTTATGTGCGCAAGCCCCAGTCCCCCGAGCAGTGCCAGAAAAGGAAATGCCGATAAAAATAATCGTACACCATCGTATTTTGGGGTGCCCGGAAGCGATGAGATTATAAGCGGAAATAGTGCTAAACCAAGCACAAGCGCAATTTTTCCGTCTTTTGATTTACTGATGGCAATAATCACTCCAAGAATGACGAAAAGTAGCGTGGACAGCGGGAGCGTGATAGCGCTCATTATCCAGGGGTATGTCCAGGGAACTGCATCGCCACCGGGAACATACAGGGTGCCAAAATAGTATACTGGTTGTTGCTTATGCGAGGCAAAAAATGCCAGATACTCTAACACCCTGAGTGCGGTATGATGCCAAAAATATGGAGAGACCACGAGCAGGGTAATTGGTGCTACCACGAGCAGATAAAAGAATGTGTGGGCGAATTTCTCTCGCCAGTAAAGATACCCGATAAGTATCAGCACCGGAAATATCAGCAGGCAATTAATCCGTGTGGCAAGAGCCAGTCCCCCTGCAATGCCAGTCAGGATTGCCCACCCGGTTCTCTGGGTAGAAACGCTCTTTAAGTAAAGCCATACCGTTAGCAAAATAATACAATTTGCAAGCGTCTCAGTAGCAGCGATATGAGCATGACCAAACACACGTGGCATCAGCCAGTAAAAGAACACTGAACCAATTGCCATTATTCTGCCACCAAGACTGAACCCGATAAGAAACAATAACGCGAGCGAGATAGCAAACGCCACTGCAGAGATAACACGCATACCATTCACTACCCCATATTGACCAAACAGACCGGAGAATAACTGTTGCGAGATTCCCAGACATAGCTTACTCACTGCTGGTAACTCGCTGATTTCTGACCAGTATTTATCAATGATTTTGCCAGTACTGGCTTCGTGAGGGTTGCTTAAAAATTCAAAAACCCAATGTAGAGCATCCTGTGCAGGCTTATAATAATACGCCTCGTCCCAAGAAAAACCTATCCCCGACAAGGTGAGCAGGACAGAGGCAGTGGCGAAGACAATTATTAGTATCAGGAGTAAATAATCAAATTTAACAAATGAAATACTCCTCTTCCCCTCAGCGGCCCTGGGCGTGGGAGGGATAAATAACGACGGGTCATAGAAAAACTCGCCTTTCTCCTGCTCTTCTTCCTCAGTGGGAATCTCAACCTTTAAACTTTTTTCGTCTAATTCAGGTTTTTTTTCAGGCATTCGTATCCTACACTTTTATGTCTTTAATTTTCAGTTCAACCCGACATTCGTTATTCCATTCATTAATAATAGGCTGAAATGCCAGAGTAATGGGGCGACGTTTATAATAGCTCTGAAGGCGAGTTGCCAGACTACCCATCTCAAATCCTATGGCATAGAAAGTATTTGTCTTATCCGTAAGCACCAGTTTCAGGTGATTTGACCCGACCACTCGTGGAGGGTCTATCATAAAGACATTTTCAATCATAAATACAGGTGCAGGATTACCCTCGCCATAAGGTTCCAGTTCTTCTAAGGCTTCCATAAGTTTCAGGTTCAACTCAGCAGGTGAAATGAAGGTGTCAATCACCAAGCCGTGCTCAGCTGAAAGTTTGTCAATATGCTTGCGGGCAAAGGCGTTGATAGCTTGCTTGAATGGAGAGATGTTCTCGCTTTTAAGTTGCAGTCCACAAGCCAGATGATGTCCCCCAAACCTGGTAAGATAGTCTCTGCAATGCGTGAGTGCTTCAAATAGCGAGAACTCTCCGAACGACCGCCCACTGCCACGCACCACTTCGTTCTCCACGTTCAGCACCAGCACTGGACGACAATACTCTTCAGCAAGTCTACCAGCGACCAGACCGAGTAGTCCTTCGTGTAATCCCGGCAGAGCGGAAACTATGACGACATCTTCGTCCAGATTTATGCTGGATTGAATCTGCTGATGACACCTCGCCAGAATCTCTGCCTCCAGTCGTTGACGTCGTTCATTCAGGCGATTAAGTTGTTTTGCCAGACGTTCTGCTTCACTTGGGTCGTCAGTGAGGAGCAACTCAACTGCGAGAGAGGCGTGAGAGGTTCGACCAGCTGCATTTATCCGTGGAGCAAGGATAAAACTGACGTCTCGACTGCTGATTTTTTTCTCTCTGATTCTTAATGCCTCAATAAGACACGAGAGTCCAATGTTAGTGGTACGATTAAGTATTTCAAGTCCATCCCGAACAAATCTTCTGTTCTCACCAGTTAAGGGTACAACATCTGCAATTGTGCCAAGCGCCACAAGGTCAAGATGTTCATTTAAGAACTCGTTTGCCTGTTCCGGGTCAATAGAGAGTGCATCGCACAGCGCAGTAATTAATTTGTACGCCACCCCAACACCTGATAGTTCTGAATACGGGTAAGGACAATCAGCCCGTGCAGGGTCAACTACTGCTACTGCAGGGGGCAACCTATCAGTGAGCCGATGATGGTCTGTTATGATGACCCTGAGTCCGTGAGCGTTTGCGAACTCTACTTCTTCCACTGCCGTTGCACCAGTATCTACGGTCAGAAGCAGGGTGTGTCCCTTGTTTATTATTGATTGCAGTGCATTGAGATTCAGCCCATATCCTTCTCCTACACGATGAGGAATGTAGTAGTCAGCCTTAATCCCCAGCCAGCGAAAAAACCGCAGTAGCAGGGCTGTAGCTGCCGTGCCATCTGCATCATAGTCGCCATAAATACAGATGCTCTCCCGGGTTTTAATTGCACGGACAAGATGCTCTACTGCTTTATCCATATCTTTCATCTGCCAGGGGTCGAACCGCATAGATTCTGCTGAGACGCCAAGAAATGCACGTGCCTGCTCCGGGGTATCAATACCGCGCGCCACAAGCACTCGTGCCAGTACCGGTGGTATATCCAGCACATTTGAAAGATACCTTGATTGTTCTGCATCACCGGGTCTGAGTGTCCATTTATTATTACAAAGACTTTCTCCAGAAATGACCATATTACCTCTTTTCTATCGTTTATTTGGATAATAACTTAAGAGAAAAGTCTATTGCTGGTGCTGAATGAGTGAGTGCACCAATGGAGATGCGTCGGACTCCCAGCTCTGCCAGACGCCTTATCTTACGCAACGTAATACCCCCGGAGACCTCAAGCTCAGGTCGTTTTGCTCCTCCGATGAGCTCAACTACACGCCGAATCTGGCTGATTGGCATATTATCTACGAGAATCAGGTCCACCTTTAACGGTATGACAGAGCGCAATTCCCTGATTGTACGTACTTCAACACCAATTTTTACCTTTAGACGTCGGGAACGATGATACGCTCTGGCTCTGTTCACTGCCTCCACTATTCCACCACAGGCGTCAATATGATTATCTTTAATGAGAATCATATCATAAAGACCAAACCTGTGATTGTAGGCACCGCCGATACGCACCGCATACTTTTCAAGCGAACGCCATAGAGGAGTTGTCTTGCGTGTATCGTAGATTTTAAGTGGGTATGGTCTCGCCGCATCGACAAACCTTCGGGTATACGTAGCGATTCCAGATAGACGTTGCAGAAAATTTAATGCTACACGCTCACCGGATAAAAGAGCTCGTAAGTTGCCGCTAACTACCGCTACCTGTTCTCCTGCGCGTACCCGGTCGCCATCTTTCTTGAAGAGTCGTATCTTCGTTGACGAGTCCAACAATTTAAACACTTCAGAGAAAACCGCTAACCCACAAACAATCCCCTGCTGTTTTGCCACAAGCACCAAACTCCCTGTGTCTGATTGAGGTATGGTCGCCAGAGTTGTGATGTCCCCTGAACCTATATCTTCCTTTATGGCTTTTTTGATAAGCGTCTTCAAATCTGCCGGGATATGCTTCATTGGCTTTTAGCTGCTCCTCCATCCAGATAAAAGAAAAGAACTGCCTATTATTTATCTACACAGAGAGAGTTTCAATTAATTTTCTTTATACAGCGAACGTCTTCACTCAAACAAACGTCAAACTCCTATATATTATCT
>JAGHBZ010000356.1 GCA_021160705.1 Candidatus Sumerlaeota bacterium | reverse complement strand
TACTGTTTATCCCATAGAAGGCGTCCTTCAGTTGTGCTTTCGGGTTTCTTGCCGCTCACTGGAACAAAGAATTTTAGTACCCCTGCTTTTTGCCAGCCTGAGTCCGAAAGGAGTCCGTCTATGGTTATGCTCTCTGAGGTAAATTTACATATATACACGCTTTTCTCTACACAGAGTGCTGGTTTCTGCATCATTATGACTATACTAAAAGTAAAAACACCTATAAATTTAAAAATTTTAGCATGCCTGCTTTTCACTGGGTTCACTCCGTTTTGCCGAGGGATTTATAGGAAATATACAAATTCCATCTTCTATCAGAATTTTATTTTTCCGTTCCTCAATTTTATATTGCAATTTCATATACTTAGTGATTTTACAGTATACATTCAACTTTAATTAGACAGCGGTGTTCAAATTTTTTCAGCATTCAAAACGACAAGAAAGGAGATTGGCGAAATGGCGAAATCCAGCACTGCCCCAATAAAGACGTTTATAATTTTCATATTGGTCTTTCTTGTCTGTATACCACTATGGTCTGCAGAGGTCAGCGGAATAGTTTTTCTTGATGCGAATAAGAACCTGAGATTAGACCCTGGAGAAAAGGGTGTGCCTGGTGTACTCGTCTCCAACCAGCAAGACGTGGTGAAAACTGACCTCAACGGACGATATTCATTACCTGTAGGTGACGAGACGATTATCTTCATCACAAAACCTGCGGGTTTTGCTACACCACTTGATAAAAATAATCTTCCTCAGTTTTATTACATCCATCAGCCGAAAGGCTCACCACCAACAAAATATAAGGGCGTTGACCCCACTGGGCCGCTCCCTAAATCTCTAAACTTTCCTTTGTTCAAAACTGATAACCCTGAGAGCTTTGAAGTAATTGTTATGTCCGACCCGCAACCCCTCAATGCTGAGGAAATTGGGTTTATTCGCGACGACATAGTGCCAGAACTTATTGGCACAAAAGCTTTGTTTGGCATAACGCTTGGGGATATTATGTTTGATGACCTCACTCTTTATGACAAATATAATGCCATCATCTCTCAGGTTGGTATCCCGTTTTACAACGTTCCGGGCAATCACGATATGAACTACGATGCCCCTGACGACCACTATGCCCTTGAGACATTCAAGCGCCATTACGGACCACCTTACTACTCCTTTGATTATGGCAAGGTACATTTTATAGTCCTTGATGACGTGGAGTGGCACCCGAAAACTGATAAGAAAAAAGGATGGTACCAGGGAATGATTGGAGAACCACAATTGACCTGGCTTAAAAACGACCTGCAATTTGTGGGCAAGGACAAACTCATTGTGTTCGCTATGCACATCCCGATTAGAACAATTCTCGGTAAGTCCAGAGGTGCGACAGCTATGGACAAGGAGAAGCTGTTTGAACTTTTAAAAGGCCGTGAGCATATCCTGTTCCTTGCCGGACATACCCATACACTTGAACACCATTTTCTTGGCAAAGACATCGGCTGGCGTGGCAAAAAGCCTGTTCATCAACTAATCTGTGCAACGGTATGTGGTTCGTGGTGGGGCGGACCTAAAGACGAACGTGGCATTCCCGTTGCTGACCAGCGCGATGGTACACCTAACGGCTACCACATCTTTCGGTTTGAAGGAAACACCTATACTGAACGATTTAAACCAGCAAGCAGAGGTATTGACTACCAGATTAGAATCTGCAGTCCTGTGGGAAAAATTACACGTGAGGAATTAAAGAATACACAGATAATTGTGAATGTTTTTGATGGGAGCGAGCGCTCGGACGTGGAATGTCAGGTGGATACGTGCTCACCTGCAAAAATGACCAGGACTATAATGGAAGACCCATTTTTCAAAGACCTCTATGAAGACCACAAAGACAGCTTTAAATCGTTTGTAAAGCCTCGCCCTTGCTCTCATATCTGGACTGCTAAATTACCCGATAACCTGAAACCCGGAATACACCGAATTATCGTCCGCACCACCGACCAGTTCGGCAACTCATACACCACAGCACGCCTCTTTGAAGTGGAATAAATAAAAAGAATCATTTCCCTTGAAGGCGACCTCGTTCACTGTTATTGTTCATTATCAATATATAGAGCAGGATTCATACAAGCGATGTGCACCTCTCCAGATTTTTTACTGAAAAAAACAATAAGGGAGAAATTAAAAATGAATACAAAGTGGCTACATCTATTTTTATGTACACTTTTTATTGGACTCATTATTAGTAGTGGTTTTGCCAGAAACCCGGAGGTCTCCACCACCACGCCAGAGACTAACATTGAGGTAGACAGGCTCAGCTACCTCTCAGAAGACGCAAAGAAGAAATTAGCCGAGAACGGGTTTGTCATCGTTGCCTCTGATTGGTATAACATATATCCTAACGATGAGATAACAGCAATTTATAGGAGTTGCAAAGGACGCCACTTCCCGGTGTTTGTAACAAGCGATTTAATGCTCCACGTCTCGCACCTTTTGTTAGACTGGACGCTTCGGTATCTGGAATTGACCTCACTCCAGCAGGACTTATTAAATCTGACTGATACCTTGCTCAGCCAATCAGTGTGTTACTATGAGCAAGCGCACGACGAAGCAGTAAAAGACGCCGCATTAAAAAATGCCATCTATTTTACTATCGCAAAATCTCTCCTGAAAGAGCCGTCCTATGATAATGTGCCTGAAAACCTCAAGAGCATCATTACCAGGGAATTAACACTTATTGAAGACCACCAAGGAATTACCAAATCACCGCTCTTTGGCTACAAAGAGGACTACAGCCAGTATATACCACGAGGTCATTACAGTAGAAGTCCGGAATTTCAGCGTTATTTTAAGGCTATGATGTGGTATGGTCGGATGGGGTTTCTGCTCGCACCGGTAAGAGAAACTGAAGATGGATACATAACGGTAGATGAACCCTCCGCATTACAACAGACCATTCAGGCGCTGTTAATTTGCAAGGCTTTACAGGAGTCAAAGATTAAAGGCGAACGAGCCTTAGACGTGTGGCGACGTATCTTTGAGATTAGTACTTTTTTTGCCGGGTATCCGGATGACCTCACTGTTGCCGAGTATCTCGCCCTCGCAAAGAAAATCTTTAGTGAAAAGTATACACTCCAGGACCTCAGTGACGAGAGAAACGTTATTAACTTTATTGTTGAAGCAAGAAGATTAAGAAAACCACAAATTCTCTCAACCTATGTTACTGATGTCTCATCTCGTGCAGTGGATTGGCACAGACAAACACAGGGATTTCGTCTTATGGGGCAAGGGTTTACCCCGGATGCGTTTATCTTTCAAAATCTCGTTTATGATAGCGTAAGAGTATACACAGGAAACCCACCCCTTCCATTTACCGCTGTTCAAAAAGGTAACGTGATATTCAGGGGTTTTCCACGTGGGCTTGATGTTATGGCTTCTCTCGGCTCAAGCCTTGCTGAAAATATCTTAAAAGAAGAAGGTGA
This sequence comes from Candidatus Sumerlaeota bacterium, assembly GCA_021160705.1. Lineage (GTDB taxonomy): Bacteria > Sumerlaeota > Sumerlaeia > MWCT01 > JAGHBZ01 > JAGHBZ01. The sequence goes on along the minus strand of JAGHBZ010000356.1, from coordinate 743 downwards.
TACAAAATTTGTTAATTACGCTGAGCAACTCGCAATGCTAAAAAGCAAGTACTCATCCGCGGATACCAAACAATGGAGAAGAGATTTATACTGGAGCAGGATGTGGTGCTTGCGTGTTCTCTTGAAAAAACCGCAGGGAAATCTACCGCCATTTATGAAGTCAGAAAACTGGATGAGAAAACAACTTAACACAGCACTTGGCTCATACACAGAACTGAAGCACGATACCATACTTTATACAAAGCAACCCTATTCTATGGCTCAGATGGCTCTCTCTGGTCCGGGGAAAGGTGGATATACCCTGCCGCCTGAAGCGGTACACGGTTACGTGGAACCAGTTCCTGTGCTATATGACCGACTGAGAGAAATCAATCAACAACTGATGGCGAAACTTAAAGAGCTTAATTTCCCGAGTGACTTAGGGCTAATTTGGAATTTTCGTTCCTTTAACCAAATCCTTGAACAACTGGCAACTATCTCACGCAAAGAACTGGCTGGCTCGCCCCTTGACGAGAAAGAATATGAGTTAATTGAAAATATAGGGATGCGTGTAAACAAACTTATGCACTTTACACATCACAGGGATATTACCGAGAAGTTCATCTCCAAAATGGATAAAAAAATGCCTGTAGTGGCAGATGTCTTTACCGACGTAAATTCTGAGCAGGTTCTTGAAGAAGCTATTGGAAAACCTGATTTGATTTTTGTTATTGCGAATGTGGATGGAAAACCCAAAGTTTGTC
>JAGHBZ010000228.1 GCA_021160705.1 Candidatus Sumerlaeota bacterium | reverse complement strand
CTTTATTCCTACTGCTTTATGGAACAAATCTGGCAGGAGAAGCGAAAATGTTTGTACTTGAGAATGGGATGCGAGTAATTTTCAAGCCTACCACAGTAAATACTATTCTGGGGATTGTCTGCGTTATAGAAATTGGTGGGAGCTATGAACCGCTGGATAAGATAGGAATAACTAATTTCACACAGACCTTGCTTCTTAAGGGAACAGAGAAGAGGAGTGCTGAAGATATAGCCCTTGAACTGGAATCTATTGGTGCATCAATGGGCACAGCTACACACGAAGACTATGCAGAGCTAACTGCGGTGGCAACGGTTCAGGATGCAGAAAAGATTATAGAAATTATGGGAGACGTACTATTTCATGCCAGTTTCCCGCCTGAAGAGGTGGAGAAAGAACGACACAATATTCTTGACGCCATACGTTTAAGTGAAGATGACAAATTTTATTTTACGTACAAGAATTTTCGGCAATTGCTTTATGGAAAGACACATCCATACGGGCATCCAGTAGAAGGAGAACCCGAGACAGTCAAGCGCATATCACGTGCTGACATTGTCAAGCATTATAAACGCTATTATCGTGCATCCAATATGATACTGAGTGTAGTGGGGAATATAGAGGAGAAAAAGCTGGTCTCTCTGCTGAAGCGTTATCTGCCCCGCAAAGCCCTCAAACCACAACCAAAAGTTACCGCTGACAAATCTCTCCGTCGTAAGACCGAGACAGAAGTGAAAACAAAAGAAATAGAACAGGGGTTTATAATTCTTGGGTATAATACCTGTGACGTGCGAAGTCCTGACTATATTCCATTAAAAGTCACTTCTGCCATTCTTGGGGAGGGGATGTCATCACGCCTATTTGTTCACCTGCGAGACAGGATGGGGCTGGCATATAGTGTGGGATGTGGTATGCCATCACGAAAATTGCGGAGTCATTTTTTTGCCTGGATTGGCACAAAGCCGGAGAGTATCCAGCAGGCAAAAGAACAATTGCTCGCCGAATTTGAGAAACTAAAAACCGAGAAGGTAAATACGGAAGAATTAAATCGGGCAAAAAAATATATTATTGGTCGTTTTCTCCTTGACCATCAGACAAATCTAAGACAGGCATGGTATCTTGGCTGGTACGAAATGCTAAGGTTGGGCATTAAATTTGATGAACAATATCCAGAACTGATTGAAAAAGTCACAGCTGATGACGTGATGCGGGTGGCAAGACGTTATTTTAATCATCCAGCCATAGAAATCCTCAAGCCTTCACCTGCGAAAAAATGAATAACCCCGACTGGATAAACTCAGGCTTTAAGACCCACAAGGTTGCCCTGAATGGCTGAAGAAAAAACCATAGTAAGAAACCGCCGTGCGCAACATTTTTACGAGATTGTGCGGACGTATGAAGCAGGATTGGTGCTTACCGGTCCAGAGGTTAAATCACTCAGAGCAGGCAGGGCAAATATTGAGGAGGCGTATGTTGCCCCTTCTCATAATGAACTTTATCTAATCAATATGCATATAAGTCCGTATACGGAAGCCGGGAGATTCAACCCACCTGACCCGTACCGTCCAAGAAAACTTTTGCTCCACGCTCGCGAAATTAAACGCCTCATTGGGAGTATAGCACAGAAAGGATATACCATTGTTCCTCTCAGATTGTATTTTAACGAGCGCGGATATGCAAAGGTGGAGATTGCACTGGCACGTGGCAAAAAACTCCACGACCGCCGGGAAGAACTCAAACGTCGCGCACAACGCCGCGATATGGAACGAGAACTCAAACGCAAAAGACATCTATAAATTTCCCGTCAGTTTAGAGGCGGAATCACACTTTGAAGAAAACTTTCCTGAAAAAGATTGACACCGCTATTTTTGTATGTGCACGATGAAAATGTCTCGGTGCTGAGTATAAAAACTATCTTAATCTCCGAAGAGGGTTTAGAGCATTTCGGGATTATAATGGATATGAAGAGCGGTAGAAAATCAAGCAGTGGCAAAAATCGTAGATGGGAGGAGGAAGAGAATGAATAAAAGAGTTTTTTTCGGTCTTGTCATTGGGTTAGTGTCAGTTATTGTTTATTTCCATCCAGAAAGCATTTTTACCGCATTTTCATCTTCGGGCTGGACTGGGGAATCAAATGAATCAACAAATATATACCGAGATAGTATAAAGAGCGAGAGCAAAGCGAAGGAGCAGATGTCATCTGTCAGGCGTTACGCCTGTGAAGATGACCTGATTGAGGTGATGTTTGCCTGGGAGTCAAGGGTTCGTCTCCGTAAGGGCAAACTGGTAGACCTTGCTACAGATGCACTGGCAGGGGTTGATGAAGTGCTAAAGGACCTTGCCTGGTTTGAATGGTACCGAATCTGTGATGTACCGGAGGAACACCTGGACAAACTCCAGTCGCAGGGTGAAGCGAATACAGGAAAACCGGTCTATAACCTGAACAATATTTATCGCCTCCGAGTTCCCAAAGGTGTGGATGTATGGAAACTCAGTGAAGAATTGGAATCGCTACCAGGAATTATCCTTGCGCGACCCGTACCTAAACCAATGCCACTCCCTTTGCCGTCTAACTACGAGCCACAGCAAAACTATTTAGACCCTGCCAGCTCCACACCTACCGGGATAGACGCAAGGTATGCCTGGACACAAACCGGAGGAAATGGAACGGGTGTTACGGTATGTGATTTAGAGTATAGCTGGAATTACAATCACGGCGACATTACTAAAGCCGTTAACTCCCAGATTAATAGCAATATATCAGACCCATTCAGTAACAACAATCATGGCACTGCGGTAATCGGGACGCTGGTGGCAGACAACAATGGCTGGGGAACTACCGGGATTTGCTATGGGGCGACTTTGAAAACCTGCGGAACTTATTATGGTACACCTACTCCGAGCTGGAATGTTCCGGGTGCTATGGCAGTAGCAATTTCCAACCTTTCTGCTGGCGATGTAATTCTTCTGGAGCACCAATGGGATTACACTGGGAGTAATGGTTTCATTCCTATTGAGTGGTGGCTAAACTACTCCCCAAGTGCTCAGACGTTTAATGGGGTCTATGCCGCTATTGTCAACGCTATCTCCAACGGCATAAATGTGGTGGAGGCTGGTGGAAATGGCTCCATTAATACAAATTCCCTTACCTGGTATGGCGACTCAGGTGCTATCATTGTTGGGGCTGGTGGCGCATACACAGGCGGCACCTATACTGAGGGCGACCTGCAAAGGATTTCCGTATCCACCTATGGCTCACGATTCAATCTTCAGGGCTGGGGCGAGAATGTCGTCACCACCGGATATGGAAACTTTTATAATACAGATGGGGTTAACTATTATTATACCAATACATTTGCCGGCACCTCCAGTGCTTCAGGAATAGTAGCAGGAGCAGTGGCTTGCTGTGTGGGTTATTGGAAATCAAATATTTCTACCACCCCACCATCACCCGGTTACCTCCGAGCGCTTCTGATAAACACCGGTACGGCTCAGGTCACTCCTCCATCAGGAAATATCGGACCACGTCCGAATCTGCGGTCTGCATTTGGTGCGTTTCCCACGCCGACTCCTACACTCACCCCCACACCAACGCCAACAGAGACGCCTATTCCGAGTCCAACACCAACGTCTACCCCGACCCCCACACTTACTCCTACGCTGACACCTTCGCCAACACCCACGCCGACACCTACCCTAACGCCTACTCCCAGCTCCACACCCACGCCCACTCCGAGCCCCACTCCTACTCCAAGCCCAACTCCTACCCCCACCCCATTAGTCCATTATACCTTTGAGACCTCAGAAGAAGGCTGGACATTTTATGGTCCTGTACCGCCGTTTGATACACCGACCTCTATGTCAGAGAACGGGCATTTAGGCATCAATGCAGATGGCTCAACCAATGCATTCTCCTATTGGCTGAGTCCGGACGTTACAATTGAAGACGGTAAGTTGTATCGCTCAACCTGGACGATGGGTTCCAGCGTGACTAATCCTGACTCTGCTGTGCAATTTCGTCTGCGGATAAATCAGAAGGGTGCGTGGTCCTCCTG
>JAGHBZ010000104.1 GCA_021160705.1 Candidatus Sumerlaeota bacterium | reverse complement strand
GCAGGTTTTTCACACATATTGAGATACATCCAGGTGCTCGGATTGGGCGGCGATTTTTTATTGACCACGGGCTTGGGGTAGTTATTGGCGAGACCACCGAGATTGGCGATGATGTACTCATTTATCAGGTTGTAGCGCTTGGGGGGGTAAGTCACGAAAAAAAGAAACGTCATCCTACATTAGGCAATAAGGTAGTGGTAGGTGCAGGTGCAATTATTCTTGGTCCGTTCACTATTGGTGATGGTGCAAGAATAGGAGCCGGGTCTGTGGTTATACGTCCAGTTCCGCCCGGCAGTACAGTGGTCGGGGTACCCGGGAAAATCGTTAAGACAGAGCGCCCGACGACGATAGACCTTGAACACGCAAAACTCCCTGACCCTATTGGCGAGGCTATCAAAGACATAATTGAGCACCAGAAAGAACTGGATGAAAAAATCCAGCGTATGTTAAGCGAGATTGAAAAAAGAAAGGGAAATTATGCGATTAATATATCCTGATTATAATGCCACTACTCCAATTGACCAGCAGGTGCTGGAGACGATGATGCCGTTTTTTATGGAGAAATTTGCTAACCCCTCCAGCCAGTATTCTTCTGCGAAGGAAACCCGAAAAGCAGTGGAGGAATCACGCACAAGAATAGCAGAACGCTTAAATGCTAAAAATGGAAACATAATATTCACTGGAGGTGGCACTGAAGCCAATAACCTTGCCATCAAAGGCGTTGCTTTTGCGAATAGAGACAAAGGGAAACATATCATTGTTTCTCAGATAGAACATCAGGCAGTCCTGAAACCATGCAAATATCTGAAGAACTTCGGTTTTAAAATAACGTATGTTCCAGTGGGACACGATGGTATAGTTGACGTAAAGGCGATTAAAAAGGCGATTAAAAGAAACACCATACTCATTAGCGTTATGTATGCAAACAATGTTACCGGGGTTATACAACCCGTGGAAGAGATAGCCAGAATCGCCAGAAAGCGAGGGATTTATTTTCATACCGATGCAGTGCAGGCAGCCGGAAAAATGCGAATCGACATAGAACGACTTGGAGTAGATTTGCTCACCATCTCCGGACACAAGATATATGGTCCCAAAGGCGTCGGTGTGCTTTACATTCATAAAGATGTGACAATAGATTCTCTGATTCATAGTGGTGGACAGGAGATGAAGCTAAGGGCAGGGACAGAGAGCGTTGCAAGTATTGTCGGGCTTGCTAAGGCTCTGGAAATCGCTCTGGATAACATAGATGAAGAACAGGAACGGGCGAGAAAACTTCGTGACACCCTTGAACAAGGACTTCTTGCGAGTATCCCTGATTGTTATGTCACCGGACATAGAGAACGCCGACTCTTTAATACGTCAAACCTTATTATTAAATACGTGGAGGGGGAATCGCTTCTTGCTTACCTTAATTTTGCAGGGATATGTGCTTCGTCAGGCTCAGCCTGTGCATCTGGTTCTCCTGAGCCGTCACATATTATGCTGGCAATGGGCGTTCCGCGAGAGTTTGCTAATGGTTCATTACGCCTTAGCCTCGGAAAATTTACTACTGAAGAGGATATATATCGGGTGATTAAAGAGTTACCTGAAATTGTAAAAAAGCTTCGCCGACTATCTCCAGTTGAGAGGGTCAAGGATGGACTTCTGCTTGAAACTCAGTGAAACGAGCATAACAATAATATTAATCTTAATAAAGAGATGATGAGTTATAATGGAACCAATAAAAGGAATTCTTCTGGAAAGCTGTCTATTGTTCATAGAGATGTCGCCGTATCTATTATTTGGTTTTCTAATAGCCGGGATACTGAACCTCCTTATTCCCTCGCAAAGAATATCCAGACACTTTGCAGGGAGTAACCTACGAGCAGTGCTGAAATCCACGGTTCTGGGGATTCCTTTGCCGCTATGTTCCTGTGGTGTCATCCCGGTGGCAACCCACCTCAGAAAACAGGGCGCAAGTAAAGGCTCAGTACTTTCATTTCTCATTGCCACGCCCACGAGCGGGGTAGATTCTATTCTGGCGACCTATTCACTTATGGGGTTATTGTTTACTGCATTCAGAGTTGTTGTATCTTTTTTTTCAGGTATTCTTGCGGGAGTGCTTACCAATTTCCTCACTGTAGAAGAAAAGCCAGAGAAGGAATACGGTATTGCAGATAATTGTCCTTTCTGCGATGTAGTAGTGCCTCATACACATTCTCTTTCCGAGAAGATAAAAAAGGTTGGTCATTACGCATTTGTGGATTTAATCGCTGACATTGGGGTATGGATTCTTATCGGAGTGGGTATTGGTGGGATGATTGGTTATCTTGTGCCAGTTCACATATTCGAGAGATACCTCAGTAATCCTCTCATAGCATATCCATTGATGTTTGTGTTGGGCATTCCGATTTATATATGTGCCACAGGTTCTATTCCAATTGCCGCATCCCTTATGCTGAAAGGTATGACACCCGGCGCCGCACTGGTATTCCTTATTGTGGGTCCGGCGACCAACACAACTACTATTACCGTTGTAGGAAAACTCTTAGGCAAAAAGGTGCTCATCATTTATCTTCTTACTATAATCATCTGTGCTTTTGTTTTTGGGATAATACTCGACCAGATTGTCTATTCTTCAGGGAAAGACACCGCCTTGATAACAGGAGTTCGGAGATTATTGCCAGATGCTGTAAAGGTAAGTACAGGAGTTGTGCTTCTCGGGCTTATTATTTTTGCGATTATCCCGAGAAGAAAAAAGGAGAAAATAATAACAGAAGGACTGGTCTTTAGGGTTCCTGAGATTAATTGTGAGCACTGTAAAGTAACTCTGGAGAAAGCGCTAAAACAGATTGATGGCGTTAAAGAAGTGAATGTAAACATTAAACGCAAAGAAGTGATAGTCGTTGGTGAGTTGAAAAAAGAAAAAATAATATCTGCCATCAATAAGGCAGGCTATAATGTTCAGGATACCTGAGGGGGTGGCGCTCATTTTCCCATTTTAGCTAGTTTGGAGAGTAGAAGAGAAAAGAAGTTCATAACATTTCCCATTTGAGATTTTACAAAATGAAATTTGTATCGCTTCATTTTTGTATAGTTCTGAAGGAACGACCTGTATGTAGCCCAGTGCGTCAGCGCTGGGGTTAATGGCAGCAAGTAGACACATCCGAGCTCCGTAGGAGCGACCTGTAAAAAGAAAATTCTACCTCGTTTCAAATAGAAAACGTTATCACTTGCTCAATCTGAAAATGCGAGATAAAAAGCGGTCAGGCGGATGGCAGAGAACCGACGGCTGAACAGCGTGGAAAGCGGTTATGCGGTGAGAAGTGAGAACTGGAGCTGATAGAGGTTGTAGTATAATCCTCCTTTTTCTAGGAGCTCATTATGGGTGCCGATTTCCCGTACCTCGCCTTTGTGGATGACAATGATTTTGTCGGCGTGCTTGATGGTGGAGAGCCGATGCGCTATGATAAGTGCAGTTCGGTCTTTTAGCATATTCTTTAAGCCTTCCTGAATCAGACGTTCGGTCTCGGAATCAATATTTGACGTTGCTTCATCAAGGACAAGCATAATTCTGGGATTTAATGCAACAGTGCGGGCAAAAGCCAGGAGTTGTTTTTCGCCAGTGGAGAGACCCGCACCTCGTTCACCCAGAGGAGTAAAATATTTTTGAGGAAGTTTTTCAATGAATTTGTCAGCGTTGACCAGGCGTGCGGCGGACTGTACCTGCTCAAGCGTAATTGAAGGGTCGCCGAGTCGGATATTGTCAAAAACAGTGCCGGAAAACAAAAATACATCCTGCTGAACAAGCCCAAAATTACGTCTGAGGCTCTGTATGTCATACTCCTTAATATTGCGTCCATCTATAAGGATTTCACCCTTGTCTACATCGTAGAAACGATACAGGAGGTTGATGATGGTAGTCTTCCCAGCACCAGTGGCACCAACAATCGCTACCTTCTCGTTCTTGTTAATGGTGAACGAGACATTTTTAAGTATCTCTTCTGAAGAATCGTAAGAAAAAGAGACATTTCTAAATTCTACACCTTGTTTCAGCTC
>JAGHBZ010000237.1 GCA_021160705.1 Candidatus Sumerlaeota bacterium | reverse complement strand
GTTTACAATGGCTCAAGGAGCAGTACTCTATTCAGACGATTTCAATGTTGATACCTCTGCCAATTATGACGTCTTAAAAGTAGCGGATAGTGCAACCCTTGATTCGCAGGCAACTTTTGCCTACGACTACTCTGCTGATGGTATTCCTGCTGCCCCTAATGGTTCAGGCACTAAAGGGTTAAAATGCGAAGTCAATAATGGAGATGCTACAGCTGAGCGCGCTGCAATTAATGTTTATCCTAAGGGTCAGAGTTTCTCCGATAACTACATCCTGAAGTTTGATATGTGGATTAATTACCCCACCGCTTGTAGCAGTGGTACCACTGAGTATGCAATCTGGGGAATTAATTGTAGTGGCACTAAGGCAAACGCAGACCCGACTATTGTGAACGCCACTGATACCGATGGTTATTTCTGGGGGATTACGGGTGAAGGTGGCTCTGCACGTGATGCGCGTTCGTATGAGGGAACACCCGGTTCCGCTGCAACAGACCTGGCACCACCTGAACCCGGATTCATTAACGATGCCGATAATAACTGGGACCCCTTGTTTCAAAATCTTTTCCCATCACCTCCGTACGATACTGCCGGTGCTCCCGGGAATCACTGGGTCGAGGTGAAAATGGTCTATCGGTTTGGCAATTACAAAGTCTATCTTAATAACACCCTGGTCTATGACCGTACAGACGATACGTATAGCTCCGGAAATATTATGCTTGGTGCTCAGGACATTTTTAGTTCAATCTCCTGTGATACCACGAAGAGCTTTGTAATCTTTGACAATCTCGTTGTGGAAGAAGGACCGGCAATCCTATCCGCCCATTGCTGGGAGCTGTACCAGTAGCAAAAGAATTATTCTGCTTAGTTCAAGAGCCTGAAGACCGTAAAAAAACGGCAACTCAGGCTCATTTTTTTAAATACTCGCCTCAGCTCTTTCTGTAAAATGGTATTAGATAGGCGGAAGATTTATGACCATACGTGACATTTTACAAAGATAACACTATGAACGTGAAGCAAGTCTCAATTATTTTTCTCTGTGTGGGCAATGCGTGTCGCAGTCAGATGGCAGAAGCCTTTGCCCGATATTTCAGTGCCAGGGAATTTGGCAACTTCTTCGTGCCATACAGTGCAGGCACATTTCCCGCCTCTTATATCCCGGAGGAAGTCTTTACAATTATGGCAGAAGAAAATATCACGCTTCAAGGTCAGTTCCCAAAACTAATCTCCGCGCTCCCTATCAAGGAGGCAGATGTTGTCGTTACTATGGGCTGTGAAGTTGAATGTCCTGCATTTCCACATAAACAGCTTGTGGAGTGGGATATTCCTGACCCTATCAACTCGTCACTCTCTTTTTATCGCCGGGTCAGAGACGTAATTAAATCTCAGGTCTATGACCTGCTTAAGAGTCTTTATCCCGGAAAGGTAATTAGGAGTTAATATGGTCCCATTGAGAAAATTCAGGATTAAGGCATCAGCAATTGCATTGAGCCTTATTATAGGAGGCTTATTAGCGTTATTCTTTTCAGGGTGTACTCAAAAAAGTGAACTCCTTCTTGCTCAATACGAGGAACGGGACGTAGTTAAGGACGATGAAGGCAATCAATACAAAGTAGTGTATAAGAATAAGTTCCCCCAGGGTTATGGATGCGATATATTTATTTATAAATCTACTGATGGGCAGAGTTGGCATAAAATAGGTGCTATTCCTTCTTCTGGATACCAGGCTTATAAGGTGTGGGGGTATTCTCTGGCGTGGGGAGATGGTGTACTTTACTTTGTTTGTGTAGGAACAGGAAAAGGAAAAAAAGCAGTTTATTTTTCAAAATCCCTGGATAATGGCAGTACCTGGACAGACCCTAAAGCGATAAATGATGATATTTGGGCACAAAGAAGTTCTCCAAAGATTAGCATCAAGGGTAAAAATATCTTTGTAGCGTGGCTGGAGAAAAGCGAAAGAGGTCCATCTGGCAAAGGTAGACCCTCCGGGCTATATTTTTGCAGTTCCTCTGATGGTGGGGAGAACTGGCACAAAAATATCTGGATACGACAGAGCGAAGACTTCTGGATTACTCCCGGTGAAGATGAGACCGTGTATCTCGCTTATGTGGGTGGGAAAAGGCAGAACATTATTTATCTTTCCTATTCAGAAGATGGAGAAAGAGAGTGGCATACTGAAACTCCAGGTGAATTGCCATTGTTGGTGAAGGGACCTTATATCGCATTTAGAGATGGGAGAATTTATTTAATTTTTCAGGGTGCCAGACCGAGTATAGCTGATATTATTCCGGGCTCCGGGCTTAATTATCAGGTATACTGTATAGAATCCAGGGATAGAGGAAAAAGCTGGAGTAAATTGATAAAATTAAGCAGAGGGAAATGATGACTAACAGGAGGTTTGTCCTCTGTGTATTTCTCACAGTTGTGTTTACAGGTTTAGGTTTTGTCTTCGGTTGCAGTAAGCGAACACCTGAGCAGGCACTTATAAAAGAAGTGAATGCAGATGATAAAAATTTCAGAGGTGAGTGGGTGTACAAATCTCAAATTGCAGGGCAATTTACATATTCGGTAAAGACGAAAATACGTATAGAAGTAAGCGGAAGTAAGTTTCACTTAATTGCCAGATGGGGAGTAGCCAATCCTCCAGAGGCGAGACGAACTGAAGAATGGATATACGATGGAGAGATACTCTGGCAACTTATTCCAACGCAGAAACAGGCAAACTGGCTTGAATTCAAAGGGCTAAAAAGGAGTGCGTTCTGGAAAATGCCACCGCAGGTGAGACCTTTTCCCCCGCCACAGGACACAGGCAAGGAAGAGATGATAGCAGGCAGAATTTGTAAAGTACTACAAACAAAAGGAAAATATGACCAGGGAGATGTGACTCTTACCTATTGGGTGGATAAAGATAGGAAACTCCTCCTTAAGAAAGAACATCTACTGGAAGCAGGGGGAATGATTCTGGTACATGAGGCTTATGAGTGTGAGTCCATTGAATTTGAACCTGTATTCCCACCGGGGAACTTTGAGATTAACATACCTTCGGACTGGGTAAAAGTTAAAAAAATGTATCTTGATTGCGAATTTCTGAATACAAAGTTTTGAGATGGAATAGATAAGGATTTTAAACTTGACGCATTACCTAAAGAACCGTTAGACGGAAAATCGAAGATTTCCAGAATTTGACCATAACGAAGATGGGAAAGTACCTGTCGCTAACTCCCATCCGCATATCTGCTGAGCGCATACTCCCGGTCAGTTTTTTCCCTATGTCATTCTGTGGCTAATCCTTTTGATGCCTTCTTTGTCAAAAAATTTCTTTCTTTGAAACCACGAATAGAATCAGAGAAAATCAAGGATGGATACGTGGATAGTTATTACTCAGCTTAATGAGAATTTGTGAGCATTCGTGGTATCATTTTACCTACGCAGTTTTGCGGTACCAGTACACAGCTCTTGCCATCCACTCACTCCGAACTCGCTATTCCTAATAGAAAATCTTATAATATGTCTGGCAGTAGAGATAATCTGATATGTTATGTCATAGTGGTCTAAGAATGCCTCCAATGAAGAGAAGCATATTTAGATATGAAAAGCTAAATTTATGCCAGCTCTTGCCTTACGCAGTAATTCAGTGACTGATTTTACCCGGAGGAGCTGGTCAAGTAGATAAGCTGGACGGATGTAAAATTTTTTATAGGCACGATGAAGGAGTGCGATTAATTCTTCACGGGTAAGATTTTCTTCCCAGAGCGGTGGAATGAAATCAGGACGTGGAGAGCGAGCAAATTCTCGCCAGGGGTCATCAGAGATAATGCCTTTTTGCATCCCAAGACGGTAAAGTTCTGTCCCCGGGAAAGGGGTTGTCACAGAGAAGTGTACATAATCAGCGTCCAGCTCCAGAGCAAAGCGTATGGTTTGCAGGATTTGTTCTCTGCTCTCCGTAGGGTTGCCAATCATAAAATAGCCGAGCGTAGTAATTCCAGCACGTCGAGTATAGCGAAATACTTCTTTGACGCTCTCAAGGTCAACGTCTTTCCGAAGTATTTTGACAATTTCTTTAGTGCCGGCTTCCACCCCATAATGAGTTCGTCGGCAACCAGCACGAGCCATTTTCTTAATGAGTTCAGGTGTCATCAAGTCAATCCGTGCACGTACATCCCAGTAAATCTCCAGATTTTGCTCAATAATCAGGTCGCAAATTTTTTCCACCCGTGCCCTGTCAATATTAAACGTATCATCATAGAAGAAAATCTCGTTTATTCCAAGCTGGCGACATCGTTTGAGTTCAGCAAAGATACTTTGCGGACTTCTGGCACGCCATTTCTTGCCCAGATGAGGTCGGTCGCAAAAAAGACATCTATACGGGCAACCCCGACTACTCATCATAGTGGTGATAGGTGTGTGCTGTGCAAGTACAGAATAATATTTTTTATATGGCAACAATTCCCGTGGCGGAATAGGAAGGCTATCAAGGTCTGCGATTAAATGTGGGGGCGGCGTGCGAATAGTTTCACCATTTTTTCTATAAAGAATTCCCGGAATCTCTGAAGTGTCAGCGCCTGCCTCAAGCCGATTTAGAAACTCAGGAAAGTTCTGTTCTCCTTCGCCAAGAAAAACGTAGTCAACCCCCGGAAGATTCAGGGTCTCCTCTGGGTAGAGAAACGTATGTGGGCCGCCAATTGCAACAGGAACCTGGGGATGAACTTTTTTAGAGAGGGAGATAATTTTTGCGACATCCACAAGAGTAAACGTAGTCGCCTGAATACCAATGAGGTCAACCTGTCGGGTAGCGAGCTCCCGTTCAAGTTGTGGATAGTCAATATCCTCAGCCTGACAATCTATGAGCTCCACAGAATGATTAGTCTGCTCCAGTATACTTCCAGCAACGTAAAGCAAACCAAGTGGCGGATACTTCCCGGTTTCTACATCTACAAACTCAGGCACATTTGTAGTTATCATAGATTCTTCTGGTGGATTTATCAACAAGACACGCATTTCTTTAATCAGAGACCACTAAAAGATGTTAAGGATAAATACCAAGTGTGTGTGTGCCTTCAGTGACTTTTTCAACAGCAATGAGATATGCAGCAGTCCGCATATCAACATTCATTTCCTGTGCTTTATTAAACACGGACTCAAATGCTGACTTAATAATATTTTCAAGGTTTCTATTGACCTCTTCTTCACTCCAGAAGAAAGACTGTAGACCCTGAACCCATTCAAAGTAAGATACCGTGACACCGCCAGCGTTTGCCAGTATATCAGGAATAACCAGCACCCCTCGGCGAAAAAGCACTTCATCAGCATCAGGAGTAGTGGGTGCATTAGCGCCTTCCGCAACTATCTTAGCCTGGACGTTCTCAGCGATTTCTCTGGTAATCGCACCCCCAAGTGCAGAAGGCACAAGCACATCGCATTTTAATGTAAGCAATTCTTCATTTGTTATGACATCCGCCTGGCTGAACCCCACAACACTGCCTGTTTCCTGTTTATGAAGTAACACTGCACGGGGTTGCAACCCGTTCTTATTGTAGATTGCACCCCTTGAATCACTGACAGCAATAATCCGTGCACCTGCGCGATGCATAATATCCGCCAGATGATACCCAACATTGCCATACCCCTGAACCACTATTTTTGCGTCCTTAAGGTTTATTGATAATTTTTCAGCGGCTTTAATAATAGCAAATGCGCATCCCCGGGAGGTTGCCTCTCGCCTGCCAAGCGAACCACCAAGCCCAACTGGTTTACCGGTAACAACACTCCACACCCGATATCCAACATTCATACTATAAGTATCCATAATCCACGCCATTACCTGTTCATTGGTATTTACATCAGGAGCAGGGATGTCGTATTCAGGTCCAATGATGGGCATAATTTCAGTAGTAAATCTTCGGGTGAGACGTTCCACTTCACCCGGCGACATCGTCTTAGGGTCACAGACCACGCCACCTTTAGCTCCACCAAATGGAATGTTCACCACCGCACATTTCCAGGTCATAAGCATCGCCAGTGCTTTTATTTCGTCAAGGTTTACATCAGGATGATAACGTATTCCTCCTTTAAACGGACCACAGGTATTATCATGTTGTACCCGATAGCCGATAAATGTCCTGATAGTGCCGTCATCCATCCGGGTAGGTATACTTACCTCAAGAGAGCGTTTACACTGCGTTAGCATAGCTCTCCAGGAGTCGTCCAGCTTGAGTAAATCAGCAGCACGATTAAAGTAATAAATCACGTGTTGCAATGGACTATCGGAGGGCTGTTTGTTTTG
>JAGHBZ010000056.1 GCA_021160705.1 Candidatus Sumerlaeota bacterium | reverse complement strand
CTGAGTGCCAACCACCAGCCCCTTGTTAGCTTTTTTTCTGATGTGAATCTATATTTCAGAAACATTTTGATTTCGGAGTTTAGACCACCACATCCACATCAGGACAAAAACTATTGGTATAATCTTGCTTTAGAATCATTTGATTATGAAACATTTGCGGGGTCAGGTGCGGTCTGCAGGATAGACGTGCATTGTTTTGTCGCGCATAGTGACAACCAGTCCCTGCCACGCTGATTCAGAAAAATGGTTCAGCGCATACATTATTCTTTGATGGATTTTCAAACAATTTGGTTGACGCAATCGGACGATTAAAATACCCGAATGGCGAGTGCCACGATATTGAGAAAACCCTTTATCAGTAGTAATAAGAAGACGTTTCTCTTCCTGAGCGATTTGCCATAATGAGGAATATTCTCGTCTACCAAGACCTTCATTCAGTTATCTCTTCTATTGGAGAGATATATTCTTCAGCCAGAGTGGCGGTATAATCCAGACAGGCTAAAATATCTTCTCGGGTAAGTGAAGGATATTCACGTAAAAGGTCTTCTATGGTATCCCCATTTGCTAACATTCTAACAATTTGATGAACAGGTATCCGTGTGCCTTTCACACACGCCTGTCCATGACAAATCCGGGGGTCTATTGAAATTCGTTCGTTCACTGCTGATGCCTCTTACGATAAATTTAGAATCTCTTTATATTTCAGAGAAAAAACCTATATATTATTTTAGGGGTAATTTGATATTAAAGCAAGTTAAAATGAATTATCGAAGAAACTATTGTCTCCCATTACTTTTGGTTTTCTATTTTTTTTTCACAGCCATTGGTAGCGGTCGAGGGAGCGGTACTGGATGGCTTCGGCGATGTGCTCAGGTCGGACACCCTCCACACCTTCAACCTCAGCAATTGAAATCTCCACTCCGCAGATTCAGGCATAATCTCTGGCACTTAAGCCCATCCCGGTGAAATTACAGAGCAATTGAAGTACATTTAAGATTGGAGGTTGTTTGTTATTGCTGTGGGAAATTTTGCCCTTGCTTTTTCCACGACATAACGATACTCTTTTTATTAGTTCTTTGAGATTGGAAGCCATTGATATATAAAACATTTTAGGAAGTGTGTTTATAACGAATAATTTTACTTAATGTAACCAAATAATTTTTTTATCACTGCCAAGGCGCAACTGCAAAAATAGAAATCTTTCTGTGGAGATTGGAAATGAAAACTGCCTATATCTTTTCAATGACCCAATACGTGGATAAGGCTCTTCAAAAAGCGGAATATTACCGTGACGAGAATGGCGTGGTGATTGCAAAGGTACCGGATGCTCCGGGTTTTTTTGCTCAGGGCGATAACTTTGAAGAGGCTCGGAATAATCTCCGTGAAGTTATAGAAGGTAATGTTATTCTGGCATTGCAACTCGGATTGCCAATACCTGAAATTGAAGGAGTCAAATTCATTAAACAGACTAATGCCCAAACTCACACCACTTAAGCCTGAAGAAGTAATTAGCAAATTGCGGAAATTGGGATTTGAAGGACCCTATCCCGGTGGAAAACATCTCCGCTCGCGGGATGATTGGCTGAAACTTTGACCCATCTGTAATCTTCTCTCTCCATAAATGTCTCAGTTTGGTAACAGGCCTCATTTTTTGTGAACTCAATCCACCCTTAAATTAACACTACCTTTCTAAACTTCTTTAAGATTTTGCCTCCTGAGTTCGTCACATAGGAAATGAAAAAATCTTTGTATTTTCAGTTAGACATTAATTATAGCTTTTTCAAGGAGATTAGCTTGTCTTTTGATGTTTTTATGCCAATGGCGTCGTTCGTCTTCAGGGAGTATTTTTGATGCGAATAAAATAGCTCTTCTTAACCAAGGGTCTGAAATCGAAAATTTGTCTTTAAATTCTCTTATCCATGAAACTTCTTTTGCTTCCATCGCAGCTAATACAACTTCACGTTGTGCAATAGGAGATAGCTTTCCATACATTCTTATTAATGAATCTATATTATTCAAATCTGATATCTTGCTAAAAAGACTTAAGATGACAATTTGTAAATACTCATTTTCTTTCACAATAGATTTATCAAGAGCTGAAACAAGCTTGGTACCGCTTTCTTTCCAACTGCCTTTGTAATATTTCTTTGCGGCTCTTAGGTATATTGCGACATCAGCGATAGCAGGGGAAAGAGATTCTATCATATCAATAATGTAATCTACTCCGCCAGGAGCGCCAGTCTGCGCCAACCTTCTTAAAAACCATCTTAACCTTGTAAAATTTATCGTCTCGGCTTCTAAATAAGAGCTTAGAATAGATTCAATCTCCTGGGGGGTAAGGTGTTTAGTTTCGTCTTCTCCAAATTTTTCAAAATCAAGTGGAGTATACGGGTCATCTGTACGAGCTTTTATAATTTCCACAATGATAGATTCTTTTTCATTTATAGGAGAATGCTTAAGAATTGAATCAGCTATTTGTAAAAACTCTTCAGCCTCTAAAATTTTTGTTTTATATCGGTTAAGAATTAGTTTTTGGTTTTTATCGAGT
>JAGHBZ010000397.1 GCA_021160705.1 Candidatus Sumerlaeota bacterium | reverse complement strand
GCGATAGAAAAAACTCGTCTCCAGAGGAGCGAGCTATGACATAAAAAATCCGCATATTTCAGACAGAAAAAAACACAATAACAAGAAGAGTAAAAATGACAAATTTGTGAAAGTGACTAAAAAGAAGTCGCAGATACCCGCTTTTTGTTTATCTACAATAATTCTATTACGCGACAGAGGAGCTGAAGGAGGCGTGGCGTGGAGCGGGTTTTTATTTATCTACAATAATGCTACTACCCGGTAGCAGTGGGCTTGGAGGAGGTAATCTGGTCCAGCGGTATGACCGAGACGTAGCGACGGTCTCCACGTTGGCTAAATTGCACTACACCACCTACACAGGCAAACAGTGTGTTATCTCTACCCTCACCAACATTGTCGCCCGGATAGAATCTACTCCCTCGCTGGCGTACAATAATTGAGCCACCTTTAACCACCTGCCCCCCAAATGCCTTTACACCCAATCGTTTTCCAATGCTATCGCGTCCATTTCGAGAACTGCCACCACCTTTTTTATGAGCCATCTCATTTCCCTCCTTTATTCTACAGAGATTTTGTCTATTTTGATTTCGGTGAACTGCTGGCGATGTCCTTTACGACGTTCATAGCGTTTACGGCGTTTGTAGGTAAACACACGAATCTTACGTTCTTTACCGTGACGCAATACTGTGGCTTCAAGTCTTGCGTTCTCCACCAGTGGTTTCCCGACAAGTACTTTTTCGTCATCCCGGTAGAACAATACATCCTCAATATTAATCTTTGCGCCGGGTTCTACCGGGAGTTTTTCAATCCGAAGCACGTCGCCTTCTTTTACGGGGTATTGTTTTCCACCGGTTCTTATTATTGCGTACATCTTCCTCTCCTCACATTAGCCAACAAAATAACAAAATAAAAATTATACAGAAACCTTTCTGGTTCTGTCAATATAGCAATTAAGATACAAAGAATAAATCCTGCTTCATTTGCGAGGAAAACCGATTAGTTTAATATACAATTCGCGGAGTTGTTGTTCGTCCACCGTAGAGGGTGCCGAAGTCATAGGGCAGATACCGCTCTGAGTTTTGGGAAATGCGATGACGTCGCGAATTGATTCCTCTCCGCAGAGGAGCATCATAATTCGGTCAAATCCGAAGGCAATCCCCCCGTGAGGCGGTGCACCCATCCGTAGTGCTTCCAGGAGAAACCCAAATTTTTCCTTTGCTTTCTCAGGCGTGATACCAATTGCCCTGAAGACCTTCTCCTGCACCTCTTGCTGATGAATACGGATACTCCCACCACCGATTTCCTCTCCGTTAAGAACCAGGTCGTAAGCAATGGCTCTCACCTTGCCGGGCTCGGTATCCAGAAGCGGGATGTCCTCTGGCACAGGGGAGGTAAATGGATGGTGTGCGGGGTCCCAGCGTTCTTCTTTATCATTCCATTCAAGCAAAGGAAAATCCACAATCCAGCATAGTTTAACCTGCCGTTCATCAATCAGTCCAAGCTCTTTACCAAGATGAAGGCGAAGATTAGAGAGGGCATCAAGGATATTTTTTTCATTTTTATCAGCAACGAGCAGTATCAGGTCGTCCGGGACGGCGTGCATCTTCTGGGTGAGGTGACGAAGGGTCTCAGAGGAGAAGAACTTTGCAATAGGCGAAGTAAGTTTATCCTCCTGCTCCACTTTAAACCAGGCAAGACCTCCAACACCATACTGAATAACAAAAGCGGTCAGGTCGTCCAGTTGTCTTCTGCTGTAGGAGGCGCACCCTGGAGCGACAAGCCCACGAATCCTGCCACCTTCTTCAATAGTCTCATTAAACACCTTGAATTCAGAGCCAGAACTAAACACCTCCGTGACGTCCTGGATTTGCATATCAAATCGTAGGTCTGGCTTATCGTTGCCATAATGAAGCAGGGCGTCTTTATACGGCATTCTGGGAAATGGTGTCTCAATCTCCACGCCAAGCATCTCTTTATATATGCGATACATCATTCCTTCAATTATTTCAAAGAGGTCGTCAGGAGTGATAAACGACATCTCAACGTCAATCTGAGTGAACTCAGGTTGTCGATTTGCGCGAAGGTCTTCGTCCCGGAAACAACGAGCGATTTGAAAATATTTATCAAACCCCGCAATCATCAAAATCTGCTTGAAAAGCTGAGGTGATTGAGGCAGAGCATAGAACGTCCCGGGATTTAGTCTACTCGGCACCAGAAAATCACGTGCTCCCTCAGGGGTGCTTTTTGTGAGAATTGGTGTCTCCACCTCCACAAATCCTTTTTCGTAAAAATAGTCGCGCACAACTTTATAGAGACGTGAGCGAAACAGAATATTGCGTTGCATCTCAGTCCGCCTCAAATCCAGATACCGATATTTTAGCCGTACATCTTCACTCACCGGGGAGTACTCATCCAGCTGAAACGGCAGGGGCATAGACGTGTTCAAAATATCATATTTAGTTACTCTGACTTCCACTTCGCCGGTCTTCAGGTTGGGGTTTTCGGTCTCTGGGGGGCGATGTGTCACTT
>JAGHBZ010000474.1 GCA_021160705.1 Candidatus Sumerlaeota bacterium | reverse complement strand
TGATAGCAGAGAAGCAGGATGAGACGGCGTATTTCAAGGATATAAGGTTGAAAGTGGGGGATTCAAGGCTGAGACCTTGCAGGATAGTCGGTGGAAGGAGAGAAGGCGGGTATCTGGTGCTGAGGAAAGGGGAAAGATGTGAAATTGTGTTTCCTGAAGAGAACATACAGGACGCAGACTTGGTTGTGTTGCAGGTGACGGGCTACTACGAAGTGGGAAAGAATGCTAGCGGATTACATAAGGCGTTAAAAAGGATTGCTAAGAAGATGAGTGTGGAGAGTCGGATGTTGCGAGCCAGCGTGAAAGGCGATGAGAAAGCGAAGAAAGGCGAAATATACTGGACGCCAGATGGAGAGTTGCACGCTAAGAGGTGGGATGGGAAAGTGTTTAAAATTAACGTAGAAGAAATAAACAAGTGATAAAGAGCATAAAGATTGGTTCAAAGAGCATATAATATGAAATTTAATAATTAAGGATAGTTACATTTAATTTGTTTGATAGACTTCCTTAGGAACGCCTGGATGTGGACGGGTGTAGACGAACCGTGTTAATGGCAACAAGAGAATATACTAATTCTGCAGGCGTGAACTGTAAGGAAAACTTTATGCACATTTCAAAATAAGAAGTATTATAATAGACCAGCAACAGCGAGGGAAGGAATTTATCTGCAATGGTATAATCCGCTCAGATAAAGTACTCCACGCCTTCCGGTGAGAAGGGACGTGGTTGCCAGCCAGTGGGTGTGAGGACATAAAGATGTGTGAACCCAATATCCAGGAGAAGCGTTGCGGTTTCTCTGAAAAGTCCGGTAATTAGCTCAGGTGAGTGGACATCAGAGCTTAAGGTAATGGGGATATTGAGTTCGCGAATACGTTCCAGAATCCAGGGGCTGGGATAAGTGGAATCAGTACGTTTTCTTGCGATGCCACCAGTATTGACCTCCACAATTGCATTTGATTCAGCGATGGTGGTGAGCGTATCTGAGACAGTCTGACGATACCACGTCTCATCTTCAGAAAAATATTTACTTTGCTTATTGTTCTTCTTGATTATGTCAAGATGACCAATAATATCAGGAGTAGACATTTGTACCATTGAGCGCACGTTCTGATAATAGGATTCCACAGCCAGACGAATGTTGCCTTTAAAAATGCCATTTATACCTTTAAGGAACTCCTCCTCGGTTCCATCAATGGTAGGATAAAGTCCGTCCAGGGCAGAACCAAAGAAGTGCACTGAACCAATGATGTAATCAAGCCCTAATGCCTGAAATCGGGCATCCCCGGGACTAATAACTCCTGGAATATAATCAATTTCCAGTCCGAGAAATATGGGAAGTTTGTCAGCGTACTTTTTTTGCAGTGCCCGAATGGTACTTAAATAATCGTCAAGCCTGCCGGGGTCCATAGTCCAGTGGGTCGGGAACGGCAACGGCGCATGACTGGAGAACCCCAACGCAAGTAGACCCTGACGAAGAGCGGACTGGACATATGCTTCCGGCTCAGCTTCACCATCGCAAAAGTGACAATGAGTATGATAATTAGTCCAGCCCATTTTCTCATCTGCATAAATTTTTAGATAAAATAGAGACAACCAAAAGCTGAAATATTTTTTATGTTCTTTAGTGCGCGAATTATATTATGTTACACAAAAACAAGAAGATTTTTCGTAATGGTCAAATGTTGCCTGGAATAAATATAAAAAATATTCAAAGAGAAGGTTAGCAGTTCTTTTAATAATTCTTCAATCTTTTTGTGGTCAACTAAAAGAGATGACCTCATTGCTACAGAGATTTCATTTAAACAGAGTTTAATAATTTTAGTAATTTATTCCTGAGAAGCGGTTTTTTTCTTTTCAAACCAGAAGTACATACCTTAAAATCTCTATCCGTATTGCATTGTTAAGATTGCATTCAGGGGAGAAAAAAAAATAGTTTGGTTACCGAGGTAAGGTCAAAGTAAGTAAAATAATGGTGTAGAAAGATGAAAATAAACTTACCCAAGCCACAGGATTTAAGAAAATTTTTTGTCAGTGGGAGCACAAAAGAGATATTGCGCTGGATGTCGTTTTCTCTGGTCATTGGCGTGGTAGCAGGGATTGGGGCTCTGCTTTTTTCGGATATACTGGGGTTTACGAATTCGTTTTTTCTGGGGAAGCTGGCACATTATCATCCGCCATTGCCGGGAAGCGAACGAGTGGCTGGCGAGATAGTGTCGTACACACCACCTTTTTTCAATCGTTTTTTATTTCTCCTGATTCCGACATTTGGGGGGTTACTATCAGGAATATTGGTTTACACATTTGCGCCGGAGGCAGAGGGGCATGGTACGGATGCTGTAATAGACGCCTTTCACAACAAACGCGGCAGGATTCGTCCAATAGTGCCGTTTATAAAAATAGTGGCATCAGCGCTGACAATTGGAAGTGGAGGGTCAGCTGGGCGTGAGGGACCGATTGCTCAGATTGGTGCGAGTTTTGGTTCGTTTCTGGGTAAACAGCTCAAGCTCTCAGTGAGTGAAATCCGTCAGCTGGTCATTATAGGTGCAGGAGCAGGTATAGGAGCGATATTCCGTGCTCCGCTTGGTGGAGCAATCTTTGCGGCAACCGTGCTATATAGAGAGACTGACTACGAACACGGTATCCTGATGCCGGGTTTTATTGCCTCCATCGTGGCGTATGCCCTATATGTCAACTTAGGTGGAACAGCTTATGGTCCGATTTTTACAATAAAGAGTACTTTGGGGTACTCGCTCTCGCAGCTTCCATTCTATCTTGCGCTGGGGATGCTGACGGTGCCGCTTTGTATGGTATATGTATATATCTTTTATGCGGCACGTGATAAATTTTTTCAGCGACTCCCATTGCCGAGCCATCTAAGACCCGCTGTAGGGGGGCTAATGGTGGGCGGAATAGCGTTGTTCTTTCCAGCGGTCTTAGGAATGGGATATGGGTGGTTGCAGGACGCCCTTGATGGCAAACTTACCATTGCATTTCTGCTGGCTCTGAGTCTATTAAAAATCTTTGCCACCTCATTTACCATCAGTTCAGGAGGTAGTGGTGGAGTATTTGCGCCATCGCTGGTAATAGGTGGTGCATTTGGAGGTGTAGTAGGGGGAGTGCTTCACCAATTGTATCCGGAGCTCGTGCCAGACGCAGGTGCGTTTGTACTGGTTGGGATGGCGGCTTTTTTTGCGGCGGCGGCAAAAGTGCCGATTGCCTCACTCATTATGGTCTCGGAGATGACCGGGGGATACCAACTATTGGTGCCCTCAATGCTTGCGATAGCGGCTGGTTATATGCTGATGCCAAAGCGATTAACGATTTACGAGAAACAGGTAGCGAATCGTTTTGCCTCACCTGCGCACCGAGGGGATTATGTGGTAGATGTACTGGAGGACATCCAGGTCAAAGATGTAGTCTCAGAGACGCCGCCACCTCACACCGTAAGTGCAGAGACGCATATCTCGGAGATTCTTTCTCTGTATACCCAGACCCAGCAGTCAGTATTTCCAATAGTGTCATCAGATGGGAAGTTTATGGGGTTTGTGCCCATTGATTTATTACGCTCGTTGCCACTTGAGCAAGAGACTTCGCTTCTGATTATAGCATACGACCTGATGGAACGCTCTCCGATTCTCTCTCCTTCGGACGACCTCCACAACGCCCTTGAGAAATTAATCATCTCCGGGATGACTGAATTGCCGGTGGTCTCGGAGGATGGCAAGCTTGTCGGACTGCTGAGCCGACGTGAGTTGCTACGTGCGTATTATCAACGAATGAAGTCGCTCAGGAGTGGGACATAACGGTGTTAGTCCATATTTTGCGACAACTCCTTTTTTTGGTAAAATTCAGCTCGCAGAGATAACGTATTCCAGAATGATGACAGAGGATTGGATTCGATTAAATGGAGAACAAGGACATAAAACCCCACTGAGGGAGAATAGAGCCCTTTACTCACTTCGAGCACAACTACCTGTATCTCTATTCATTAATAGAAGGTGTATAATTAAGAATCGGGAGAATCCTGTGAATGGTATACCAGCCCAGGATTCTCCCAGACGTTATCCATATTTTTGCATTATGGTGCAGTGATGGTATCACAGGTCTCCACATTTAGCGTTTCATCATAGGTATAGCCAGAGGCAACCACATCTGTTACACAGAATGTAAACGTCCCACCACCTTTAACTTTAGAGGAGTTAAATATAACTTTTCCATCAGCCCCAGTAACGCCTGACTGACTCTCACTGGTTGCGCCACTCCACTCTCCGTATACCGTTGCTCCTTCTATATCTGCACCAGAGTCGTTCTTTATCCAGACGGTCGCTATTCCATTAACATTGGGTCCAGCACTCTTGGAGCTCATAGCAATGTCATTGACATAGACCTTGCCTGAAGGAGTCGGCGTCGGGGTAGGTGTAGGTGTCGGAGTGCTTGTAGGCGTGGGTGTCGGCGTTGGTGTTCCTGTCGGTGTGGGGGTAGGCGTGGGTGTCGGTGTAGGTGTTGGCTCACCTGTATCCGGCTCGCTATGGATATACATATGGTCTATATGGATGGTATCAGCAGTCCGTTCCCCTGGTGTCTGGTCTGTATCTACCACTTTAATTGTTACTACACCGGTAGTCCCGTAAGGCAGGCTGAATGTCTGATACACGTCATCATCAACAGTCTTGGTTACAGTCAACATATAGACAAATCCACTGCCGGAGTCATAGTAGAAATCAAAATTGTCGGGTCCGCTACCTGTACGGTAGGCGTCTATATAGAACGTGGCAGAACCATTGTTCACCACATCAATAGTCCAGGTATGCTCCAGATATGTGTAGCGGTTGGTAGGTTTGCCTCCACTTTCCCTCTCTGTTATGCTCTCCGAGACATCGTTTTGTGTCTGAGTGTCAACGTAAGACCCGGTAACTGTGCCACTGACTGCGGTCTCACCTGTTGCTACACAATCAGCCGGGGTAGGCGAAGGGATGGGTGTCGGTGTTGGGGTAAGCGTGGGAGTGGGTGTTGGCGTCTCTGTGGGCATAGGGGTTGGCGTTGGTGTAGGAGTACCTCCGCTTGTGAAGGTCTGATTATTATTAACAGCGCCTCTGGTATTAGGTGCAGGAGACTCCCAGGTAAAATCACTATATTGATTCCCGGTGCCTGATAACTGGAGGGAATAGTCTATCGGGGTAGTTGAAGATTCGGAAACACCAATGTCTGTAGAAGTCATACCTGCGGCGGGACCATCTTCAGCGGTAAAAGTGCCTTCATAGCTGAGAAACTGGATTACCTCTCCTGATGGGTTAACGAGCGCAATGCCGTCAGGGGAACCGTTCTGGAGTCCAGCGATTGCAAACCAGAGTGTGCCGTAACCATTTTGCTGGTCAGGAATTGAGCCGGAAAGATTAGTCGTTGAATCCACAAGACCATTATATCCATTGTAGCCATAAAGAACCCAATTAGAAAGGTCAGTCCCGGCAGGTCCAGCAATCTCTACACCTTCGTTGGTATCGGTACCATCGTTATCGTAATGGATTTCGTTTATGAAAACATTGGAACCTGGTGTTGGAGTGGGAGTGGGTGTTGGACTCCCGCCAAGCGGAAAAGAAATATCGTTTATTGCAAAATAAGTACTCCCATCAGTCACACAATATACATAGGGTTTATTGTTGTAATGGTCAAGTGGGGTATCAAACCGATAAGACCCAACAGCCTCCAGCCGGTCAATGGCTTCCTGATGTGGGTGTCCATAAGGGTTATCTATACCATAAGAAAAGATGTGAGCTTCTGGAAGGATATAATTTAAAAAGCTCTCAAGGGAGGCATTTCTACTGCCGTGATGGTCGACCTGATACACGTCGCAATCGCCAGCAAGTTGTCCTTTGGGGGGTTCGTATTCCGGGTCTTCGAGGTCGCCACCAAAGAAACATTGAAACTCGCCAAAATCAAGCCGATAGACAATCCCATTGTTGTTTTCATCGTCAGGAGTGCCAGAGCCACCTCGTCCTAAATAAGTCATTGTGGCAGAATCAAGCGCAAAGGTCTCGCCCAATCTACGTTTGTTAAGTCCAGTGCTGCCGAAATAGGCATCATACTCCTCAAATGCAGTAGAATTGTAGCTCCCACTTCTGTCATAAGAGTAGATAAGACCACCAGAATAGAGTAAATGAAACTCATCAAGTCCCTTTATATGGTCTGAGTGAAAGTGGGTTACGACAATGTAATCCAGGGTGTTATCACTGAATCCATTACTGATGGCGTCTTCCATAGCTGCCTCAATAGGCGATGTGTCGTCCGAGGGACCACCATCTATCAGACACGATGTACCGCCCGGACCGATTACAAGTGTTGCATCGCCCTGTCCGACATCTACAAAGTATATATGGAGTTGTCCATCACCTATTCCAAAGGCGACCGA
>JAGHBZ010000117.1 GCA_021160705.1 Candidatus Sumerlaeota bacterium | reverse complement strand
AACCCTGTCGTATAATTAACATCCGTGCTCGCCGACGAAATCCCGGTCTGCAGGAACAACATCTCCAGGCGGTCAGGGCAACGGCGATGTTCTCGGGTGCTGAGCTCTCAGGGGCAGAGCGTGGTTCTCAGGTACTGGAATTTATCCCACGTCAGAAGACCGCCAGCGAAATTAACATTACTATCGGCACAGCTGGTTCTGTAGGGTTGGTTCTGCAGGCGCTATCAATCGCTGCTATGAAGGATGGCGCAAAAATAAGGATTTCTGGCGGCGCTACATTCGGCAAATGGGCTGTACCCATTACGTATCTTGAAGAGGTTCTGCTGCCAATTATGAGACCATACGGCTACAGAGCACATTTATCAATTGAGCGATATGGTTTTTATCCACGTGGGGGTGCGCGTGTGAATGTACGATTCTTTCCCTGGCAGGCGACCCAGCCACTACGCCTGATTGAGCAGGGAAAGCTGAAGAAGATAACGCTCCTGAGTTTCGCCTCAAACCATTTACGGCAGGCAAGAGTGGCTGAGCGTCAAACCGATTCCGCAAAAAAAATCCTGAAAAAACATTTTTCTACATCTATAGAGGAGCGTATTAAATATGTGGACGCCCTGAATCCGGGTAGTGCGATTGTCGTGGTCGCTGGGACGTCGCATTCTCGGATTGGTGCGGATGCACTGGGTGAACGTGGTAAGCCCGCTGAAAAAGTTGGCTCTGAAGCCGCGGAGATTCTCCTTCGTGAGTGGGACTCAGGTGCACCACTTGATTCTCACGCTGGTGACCAGATTCTTCCTTTTCTGGCGCTATCAGGTGGCACGGTCAAAGTTGCTAAACTTACTGAGCATTGTCTGACCAATATTTTTGTCATTGAGCAATTCCTCCCCGTGAGATTTACCGTTACTGAGACCACTATTACGTGTGTCACCCGCCAGTAATATCATCATTTTCTATATGTTCTGTTGCAAAGATATAATCTGTGTATAAAACAACTATTTAACAATGATGTAGTGTTCTTTGATAGCCCCTCCGGCTCTGACGTAGAGTCTGCGAGGGAGTTCTAAAAATCAAAAATTGTGTCCGTTAAGTCCGTTGTGTCGGTTTAGTCGGTTAGTCGGTTAGCTCGGTTAATCGGTTAATCGGTTAGTCGGTTGTGTTAGATAATCCATTGTGTCAGCTAACCCGTTAAGTTCATTGAGTCCATTTGGTCGGTTTAGTCGGTTAGTCGGTTTATTAAGGTTCATCATCCTTATTGCCTACCACTAATCTCAAAATCTCTAAAATCTGAAAATGAGAGCTGAGATTCACAGGTTAACTCCTATCCCCTGGTTTCCTGGTTTCCTGATAGAAAAAAGAAGATTAATAAGGAATCCAGGAGAGCAGGATAACTCCGAGATAGTGAGATTTTCCGCTTCAATCAGAAAGGTAAATCAATCCTACAATATGCCAGCAACAAAGCACATCCAGAACTTTAGTGATTCTGAGGTTTGACCCCTAAAGTTGCTACTTAAGCCAGTGAGTGGGTATGCGTTCAAGGTCTTCCTTGAATAAGTGTGCCTGAGCCTTGATGCAATCTGGTAAATATTCCACACTCACATTACGTCCTCTTTGTGGTAAAAGGTGATGAAGTTTTGCGCTCTCGGCATAGGGGATTTCGAGTGTGACCAGTTTAAAAACCTCGTTAAGTCTGTGGTAAATTAGTTCAATCATCTCCGGGATACCCTCGCCAGTTCTGGCTGAAATAGCAACCGCAGGCTGGTAACGTTCTATCAGGCGATTCAGGAGCACGCGGTCGTTTACAAGGTCTATCTTATTAAATACGATAATCATAGGTTTATCAAGGAGGTGGAGTTCTGCGAGGAGTTCGGTTGTTGATTCAATTTGCCGTTCAGGTCTTGGCTGGCTCGCGTCAACCACCTGCAATAGGAGATGTGCGTAGTTTGTCTCTTCAAGAGTAGCACGAAATGCAGCGACCAGTGTGGTAGGTAATTTGTTTATGAATCCAACCGTATCAGAGAAGAGTACCTCAATGCCGTTCGGCAGTACCAGACGACGCACAGTTGTGTCAAGTGTGGCAAAGAGCTTGTCTTCAACAAGTGCATCGGAATGAGTAAGACGATTGAGTAGTGTAGATTTCCCTGTATTAGTATAGCCAATGATAGCCACCAGTGGCAATCCAGAGATTAACCGTTTCTTTCGTTGTGTTTCCCGGTAAGAGCGTATTCGGTTAATAGCTCTCTTTAATATATGGATACGCTCTTTAATTTTTCTACGGTCGGTTTCGAGTTTCGTTTCTCCGGGACCGCGTGTGCCAATCCCACCAGCCAGACGCGATAGTTCTATCCCACGTCCACGTAATCGTGGCAATAAATAATTGAGTTGGGCGAGTTCCACCTGGAGTTTTCCCTCTCTGGTATGAGCATTTCGGGCAAATATATCAAGAATCAAGGTGGTGCGGTCTATGACTTTTAGTCCGAACATTTCCTCCAGGTTGCGAAGTTGTGCCGGGGTGAGCTCATTGTTGAAAACCACTCCGGTTGTATCAAGGGCACGTAATTGTTGAGTGAATTGTTCGGCTTTTCCTTTTGTCAGGAGGTAGGCAGGATTAAAGTGACGTAGAAAGACCAGCTCCTTTCCCACAACTGAGCCCCCAGCAGAGTAGACTAATTGCTCAAGCTCGGCGAGGGATAATTCCTCTTCTTTGCGGTCGGATTCCCGCACGACGACGCCTATGAGAAAAAATCTTTCTATAGAGCTGGTGTTAGTGTACATAGAATTGATTTATCTGTTACATACCCCCATTTCCTCTGGTGTGAGAAAAGAGGTGAGAAAAAGACTCAATATTCTAATCCTTTTTTTTCTGCTTGTTGCTCACGTGTGCCCGAGAAAGGTCAATCGGATTAAATGCTGTCTTTTTATTGGTAGAATTAGATTCCTTAACATAATGGTCTCGAGTGTTTTTTGAGGTAACTATTTGTGAGACTGCATGTTTATAAAGCAGATACTGCTTTCCTTCGCTATTTATAATCACGGTGAAGTTGTCAAATCCTTTGACCTTGCCGGTAAGCACTGAACCATCAAGCATTACTACTTTCACTTCTGTGCCATCTTTGCGTACCTGGTTCAGAAAACTGTCCTGCAAGTTAAGTACTGTTTTAGCCATCTTTTAGTTGCCTCCTGTCAGAACACGGATACCGATAAATCACAAAAGAGATTATTTTTTCTTCACAGGTCAAATAGCAATAAAAATCTAATAATATTATATAGCATTTGCCGAATAAATGGCAAGTAAATCTTTTTCTAATTCAGCAAAGGCATTGTCGATGTAAGAATTTGAGATTAGAATCCATTTTGCCTCAGGCATACCCCTGAACCAGGTGAGTTGACGTTTGGCGTAGTGGCGGGTGTCGCGGTTAATCAGGCGAATGGTCTTCTCCAGAGGGGTCTTGCCAAGAAGATACGCCACTACGGGCCGATACCCCCGTGGTTT
>JAGHBZ010000011.1 GCA_021160705.1 Candidatus Sumerlaeota bacterium | reverse complement strand
CCCGAAGTCAAAGGTCTGGCTGACATTACTTTTGCTGATGACTCTGACTTTGTAAAGATTGACTTTGCTGAGCCTGAACCAGTGCAGGTCGCTCACCCGGAAATCCTTAAACAAGCCAGAGAACAAATCCACCGGCTCCAGGAAGAAAAACGTCGTGCTGAAGAGGAACTCCGACTCCTGCGTCAATCGCTTCTTCGCCAGGACATTATCCATTTCTTTGAAGACCTCAAACGCCAGGGCAAATTCCTGCCTGCCTGGGAAAAGATGGGTATCATCAAGTTTATGGAAATGCTCTCTGATACAGAGACTGTCAGGTTCGCTGAAGATGACGAGGAGCCACGTTCACCATTACAGTGGTTTAGAAATTTCCTCTCTTCGCTCCCTGCTCTGGTTCCTTTACAGGAGTTTGCGCCCTCTGAACCTTACGTCCAGATGTCTGAATCCCAGATGCCCCGTCCTGCACAAAGAGCTACAGTCAGCCAGCGTTCCGTTGAGATGCACCGCCGTGTCGTTGCCCTGCGCGAGCGTCATCCTGAACTCACTTACAGCGATGCGTTACGCCAGATTCTTCGTAGCTCATAGAGACAGCACGCTTTCTTACACGGACACTCCTACTCCCTGCAGGCAATTTGAATCGGGGAGTCCTTAAAACAGTGCGAACCTTGTTACAGGAAGGAGGGTATCGGATATGAGTAATTACATACTTGATAAAGCTTACACCATCACCAGCGAAAACGGTGTTCAGGCATATCGGGTAGTTGTCGTGGGGTCTAACCCCGGCGAGTGCCAGCTCCCTTCAGCGGCTAATGATGGTAAAATTCTGGGAGTTACTCTGTTCTCTCAGGAGAACAAGGGACGTAACGTCACCGTTCGGAAAGCCGGCATTGCCCGATGTGTTGCAGCCGGCGCCATCAATCTGGGCGACCCGGTGAACATCGCTGACTCATCTGGCAAGGTCAAGGCAATCAACGAATCCAGTGGCACCCACATCAACTGTGTTGGGTTTGCTGAAACTTCTGCCTCCGCTGATGGCGACATCATTGAGGTCTTTCTGTCGTTTCACGAACGTATCGTCCCTTAATCTTTAATTACAGTGTTTGCCTCAGCCTTCTCTGTGGTTGATAGAAAAAAGCAAAATTAAAGAAAGGAGGTTTTCATTATGCCTGAAGTCAGTCAGGTTCATATTGATGTGGCGTTGACCAACGTCAGCATTGCATACAGGAATCCCGACTATATTTCGGATATTATAGCACCGCCAGTCCCTGTAAGAAAACAGAGCGACAAGTACTTCATCTTTGACCCGGAACGTGAGCGATTCAGAGAATCCAACGACCGACGTGCTCCCGGCGCTGAAGCCAGTGAAGTAGGGTTCGGACTCAGCACTGACAACTACTACTGCGAAGACCATGCACTTGAGACCGCTATTCCGGATGAAGAGCGCGAAAACGCTGACCCACCTATTCAGGTAGACATTGACCGCACTGAGTTTCTGGTAGACAAAATTCTGCTCAACAAAGAAATAGCGTTAGCTACTCGTATCCGTACTGGTTCTGATATTCCCGGTGAAACACTCTCTGGCACTGACCAGTGGTCTGATTATGACAACTCTGACCCTGTAGCCGCTGTGGAGGCAAAGAAAGCCACTATTCAAGCCGCAGTCCAGGTCATCCCAAACGTTCTGGTGCTCTCGTATCCTGTATACCAGAAAGTCCGCTTGCATCCGAAGGTCATAGAGAAAGTACAGTATGTTCGACTTGGTGTTGTTGGTCCGGATGTCCTTGCTCAGCTCTTTGATGTGGAACGTGTAGTTGTACCCCGTGCGTTTAAGAACGTTGCGGCACCCGGACAGGACCCCGATTTGCAATACATCTGGGGCAAGGACGCATTTCTCTGCTATGTTCCACCGCGACCCGCACTCAAACAGGTCGCCTTTGCGTACTCGTTCCTCTGGACAATTGCTCCGGGTTCCGTGAATGGACACATTGTGGAGATATGGCGCGAAACACGACGTAAAGCTGATATGATTCGTGTGCAGAAATACTATGACCAGAAGATTATTGCTCCCGGTGCTGTGTATCTCTGGAAAAATGCCGTTGCCTGATGATGGCAATGGATGCGGTGATTGTGTCACGTGAGACGTGAATGTGCCTGGCGTGCCGACGCTCGCACCCGCGTAGGGAAATGAGACCAGACCAAACAAGCGGCACGCCAGGAGATTTTTCCACTCTTTCAGCCTCGCTTAACCAAAAGGCGAGAGCAGGGAGTCTCAATGAAAGAAAATAAGGTTCAGGTACTTCGCCTCACACGAACGAATATAAACGATACAAACACGCAGGAGACATCCAGCACAAACCTTCTGACAGGCTGATGAGCCGATGCTAATGACTTAGCGCAAGAATATTTAACCTGTCCATTTCAGGAGGTCTGGCAAGATGTATTGTTCACTTGAAGACATACAAAAAAGATTATCAGCGGAGACGTTGCTGAAACTTGCTGATATAGACGGAGATGGTCAGCCTGACAGCGACGTCATTAACGCCGCTATTTCAGATGCCGATGCTGAGATTGACGCCTATTTAGGCAATCGCTACAAAGTACCGTTGAGTTCGCCACCAGCTCTTATTCGTGCAATGAGCACTGTGCTGGCAATTGATGCACTCTTTGCACGAATACCGGGACTGGTCTCTAAAGAACACAGAGACCGTGCTGAGGAGGTTCGGCATTTACTTCGGTACCTGGCTGAGTCAGACATTGACCTCTCGCAGGCGCCGGAGATTATTCTACGCTCGTTTGTTGCCAGCACCACCAGCGATATTCCCAGAATTTTTTCCCGTGAAACCCTGACTAACTTTTAACCCGAAAACGAGGACTGAACTATGCTTATGCTATTTGCTCGGGGAAAATATAATGAACAGCAACTCCAGGAATCTTTTCCCGCGGGTTCTAAAGATATACCACTGGCTAATGCTGAGCAGTTCTTTGAAACAGGTGATGATATATTTGTCGCCACCGCCGACGCTCTGCATATTGAGTATCTGGGTCAGGCAGTTGCAGTAAGCTCTACTACCATTTCTGTGCCTTTTGTTGCGGTGAACGACTATCCAGTGGGTTCCTCAGTGTGGCGACCAGCGACGTTTTTTCGCCTTGTTGTCGGCGAAGAGTTGCCAATACATCGGGGACTTTATACCGGGGTTCTTCTGCAACGCTCTCTTGGAGGAGCAATTTATTCCGCAAGGGTGAAAGACCCTTTTAGAAAAGTGTTTGTTGTGATACCCAACAT
>JAGHBZ010000267.1 GCA_021160705.1 Candidatus Sumerlaeota bacterium | reverse complement strand
CCTCTATGAGTCCTAATACTCTCTATCGTGTTGTGTTCACAGTTGCCTCCAGCGATACTTCACCGCCGAACGGAATGTTCCGTATTGGAAGTGAAGACCTCCAGGTAAGCTACAGGCTCAGATACTATCCGGCAACTGCACCTGATGCTGATGGTGAAGATTATCCCGTCTACTTCGAGACTCACGACACTGTCAGTGGGCTGGATGACTTCTACCTGGTCTTTGAGATTGCAGACTTTGAGAATACACAAGGTGGTACCATTACTCTAACCGGTGTCACTGTGGACAGTCATGCGGAGATTCCGTAAGACGGCTCACGTTAACAGTTACTCGTTAATAAAGCTTGTCGGGTAAGAGGTGAAATTAAACACATCTCTTACCCGATTTTTTTATTTATATTCGGAGAGAAAGTACGTGAGGGTCTCTTACCTCTTGCCGTATTGAATCAGGTAATAAGTTTATTATTTTCATAGGATTGGATTTAGATGTATTCTTCTAATATTTTGAATCTTCTGCAGAGACTGGGATTTTGTGATAGCAATAGAAGCAAAAGAACTGAGTAAGCAATATAAATTGAAATCCAGCAAGGTCACCAGCTTTAAGGAGCTGGTATTGAAGGAGCTCTTTCGAGGAACAGAGACACATACACTCTGGGCATTGAAGGATGTCTCGTTCTCAGTTGAAAAAGGTAAGACTCTCGGTATAATAGGCGGAAATGGTTCCGGAAAAACTACACTATTACGCCTAATTGCCGGTATCACTGAGCCGAGCAGTGGTATGATTAGAATCCAGGGTCGTGTGGCTACCATCTTGGAATTAGGTGTGGGATTTCATCCAGAGCTCAATGGTATAGAAAATATCTACCTTCAGAGTGCAGTCTCAGGCATTCCGCGCCATATCATAGATAAATCATTGGATGCAATAATTGACTTTGCGGAGCTCAGGTCGTTCATTTATATGCCTTTGAAATATTATTCAACGGGTATGAGTCTCCGATTAGGATTCTCAATAGCCATAAACATTGAGCCGGACATCTTGCTCATAGATGAAGTGCTGGCAGTCGGCGATGTCAGGTTTCAGCAGAAATCACTTGAGAAGATAAAGGAATTTAAGCGGCAAAACAAGACCATCGTTTTTGTAACTCATAACTTAGACCAGGCTGAATTGCTCTGTGATGAAGTCATCTGGCTGGATAATGGTCAGATAAAAGCGCAGGGGGATGCCGAAGAGGTAGTGAACCACTATGTGCTCCACGCAAATCGCCTTCACAGAGAGACACCCTTGAAACCCTTTGACTACGAACATTGTGTGATTAGCGATATGGGACGCTATGGCTCAGGCGAGGTGACCATTGATGAAGTCGTGATAAAAAGGGATGATGATACCCCAGCGCGACATATCCCTGCCGGCAGACCAATGCGGATTGAAGTGAACTACACTTGCCATAAACCTGTGAAGGAGTTAGATTGCCAGCTGGGCATTGGACGGGTAGATGGTGCTTATGTAAGCCTATGCTGTTCAGAGAAATACGATGTGGTAATCCGTCCGGAGAGTGAACGCGGGAAAATCGTCGCCATTTTTGAGCCAATGCTATTTCAGCCAGGGAAATATTTACTTACTGTTGAGCTATGCCCACCTGGGCAACCATTGAATCCGTACGATATGCAACTGCGTATGTATACATTTAGTGTGGAGGATAAAGATAAGGAGCTGGAGGCGTTACGTCCAGCAGTGATGCTCCCTGCCAGGGTTATAATCGAACCTGAGGAATAATCAACACTGCACCGCTTTCTTTATAAAACTCCTAAAGATTTTCCCCAAGCGTTCTCTGAGTTAATCTCACTGGCGTATAGTTCTCACCAGAATTGAATTGACGCATACCCTCACCTTATTTTAAATGATAATTTTAGATTACAATTAATTACGATTGAGCATTACTACAAATGGCACGAATAATTTTCATATCTTTATACGACGAATTTTGTCACGGCATCAGACTATTAGTAGCTAATCTCAAAAAACATAAGCATACTGTAAATCTCATCTGTTTTAAGAGGTATATGCAGGTGCCGATTGCCGAGGTGAAGGAGCTCTATGATGGTATGCATATCCAGGTCCTTCCAGATGGCGACTATGTTAACAGTTATTCAGAACCACCCACACAAAAAGAGATAGATTTATTGTTAGAGAGAATCCGTGAATTTCAGCCTGACCTTATCGGGATGGGGCTGACCTATTCTCAAAAGGTTATAGCCTCCAGGTTGTCAAAGATAATAAAAGAGGCATTTCCCGGGATTCCGCTCGTTTGGGGTGGTCCACATCCCACCACTGACCCTGAATGGAGTCTGGAGTATGCGGATTTTGTTTGTCGTGGCGAAGCAGATACCGCTATTCTGGAGATTGCAGAACGAATCTCTAATAATCAACCACTTTACGACGTACTGAATGTCTGGATTAAAGACGATAAAGGTGTGCTCCATAAGAACATTGAACGACCCCTTGTACAGGACCTTGATTCTCTGCCATTTCCGGACTACGACCCACAAACCACTTTCTTTATAGACCATAACACTATATCTCAAGGTGAACCCTTTGAAGACAGTCTCTTACGCACGAATTTTATGGTTATGACTGCACGAGGGTGTCCGTTTAGCTGTTCATTCTGTTATACCTCTTATCTAAAAAATATGTATGGCAAACAATATGTCCTGCGTGAACGTTCAATCCCCAACGTCATTGAAGAACTAAAATTGGCTAAGAAGCGAAGAGGTAACTTTTATTTAGAAATTCTTGATAATGTCTTCACTCTTAAACCCAAACGACTTGAGGAGTTTGCTGAGGCATACCATAGAGAAATTGGATTGCCATACTGGTGTTATACGCATCCACGCTGTTGCAGGGAAAGCACCATTGCGCCACTCGTGAAATACGATGATTTTCAATACATTATTATGGGAATCCAGTCGGCGAGTGAGCACGTTGGACAGAAAATATTCCACCGCAAACACACCGCCGAAGAAGTGCTTAAAGCCACTCAGGTGCTCAATAAATTCGGAGTTCGTGCATATTACGACATTATAACCAATGTCCCCGGAGAGACACCAGAGGACTGCCGGGCAAATCTCGACCTGCTACGAAAAATCCCCAAGCCTTTTAGAATCAGGATGACCAAAATCTCCTTGTTCCCGAACTACGAAATCCGCAAGGAAACTGGCGAAGATAAATTTGTCACTAACCCGATGTATCGCATCTGGAACGCCCTTTATTTCCTGGTTCAGGACATTGATTTGACCGATGAGGAAGTGGATAGTATACTTGCCGATGAACACATCCGCCACCATCCGGAAATCCTGGAGAAAATTAATACCGCATTCGGCAAATATAACACTGAAAATTATCATCTCACCTCCTACAACAAGCTCTACAAAAAAATGCTTTGCGGAAAAGACAAAAGAATTGAAGAACTGGAAGCACGGGTAAGAGAATTAGAGGCAGAACTCTGTGATATTAAATATAGAAAGGGATTTCGCCATTTCATCCGCCTCTCCAACTTCCTGCGCTCAGTAAAGAGAAAATTAAAACCAGGACAGAAAAATCCATCTTAGGGGAAAAGCCTGGTTTTGATTTTCTTTGCAAAGCTGAGTAGCTTCAGTATCTCATATCTTCATTATCATCACATCAGGAAATACCCGAGGTGAAAATGTATTCTGCTTGCAATCTCTTTACCTACACTTTGGGAAAGGACACAACACCTTTTATGAGGCGCCTCAGAAATCATAAAAAAGTCACAAAAATAGTATAAAAGTCTTGACATCAACCAGTTGTATATGAGCAAATTATTCTTTAAATTTAAATTAATTTCACAAAGAAAGGAGGGTATAAAATGAAGAAGGCTATCGCTATTTGTATTGTATCTCTTTTGATGAGTGTTCTTGCGTATGGCGTATGGGCAGAAGAAGGCAATAATTTGTCCTTTACAAAGGTTTACAATGAACCTCTCACCAGCCGAATGGGCGGTTCAAGTGGCGACATTCGAGTAGAGTATATGATGGTTACTGACGATACCGATGGCGACGGCATGCCAGAGATTGTGTGTAGTCCACGTCTTGAATGGAGTGGAGCTCAGGGTGCTGCACTTGAGGTTTACGAGGCAACTGCCGACAACACTTACAGCCTGTCATGGGAGTGGGAAGGTGATAGTTCTATATGGTATCGCTCTAATGTAACTGCGGTGGCAGACCTTGATGGCAATGGACACAAGGAAATTCTTATGGGTGTGAACTCGAGCGTCACTGATGTTCTTGCCGTTTTTGAGAACGTAGGACCCAATGACTGGGGAACAGACCCACGCCGCTATACCTGGACAGACCTTGGTGCTACCGACCCGGGAGTCTCGATGGACTTTGCCAGTCTCATCTGGGCTGGCGATATTGATAATGACGGCGACGACGAGGTCATCCTGTGCAACACCAACGTGCAGGACGGTATGGTAATTGCCTCAGTCGCCAGTGGCACCTTTGCTGCCGATAATGTGACATGGAAACTCGAATTTGAACGTAACTGGGAATCTACAGACAAGGGAAGCCCTTATGCAATTGCCGTAGGTAACATTGATAATGACACCAACACTGACATTGCCGTTATCTGCTGGGACAATCTGCGCGTTGACCTTTATGAATGCACCGGGGCTGATACCTATGCTCTTGTCTCCTCAGCCAATCTCTCGGCTTCTGATGACTATTCGTGGTACGCCTGCGAGATTAGTGACCTTGATGGCGACGGCAATGGCGAGTTGTGGATTCTCAATATCCAGGACGGTGGGGTCTACGCCGCTGAAATCTCTGACCTTTCAACAGTGACTGCTGGCGATTTCTCTGTTGTTTTTGATAGTTCATTCATAGGTGGCGGACAAATCAATATGGATTTTGGCAACCAGGACCATGGTACTGGCTCCGATGGTGCAGACCTTTATCTCGTAGGTGGTGTGGATGATGTCGTCGTTGACCTTGAGTACAATGGCGGTGACCCACTGAACAGCGCTAACTGGACAAAGTATGAGATTAATGCCTGGACCGGTGGTTATGGCGACACACTGTGGATGATTGAAGCACCTGAAGTTGACCTTGACGGTGATACTAATAAGGAAATTGTCTTCACACGTCAGGACGCTGACGGAACCCGTCCGGGCGGTTTTGGTAATCCCAAAGCTGCACCTTCGCTTTTTGTGCTCGAGTGGTACGAAGCCCTTGCTGCTCATAATTGGGAATTGTACAGATAAACCAACTTAAATTCAATTACGAGATTTATTGCCCTCATTGTGAGACAATGAGGGCTTTTTTTATTCTCAATACATTTGGGGATTAGAGCAGAGAAATAAAACTGGTAGGTATGATAACGTCATAATCATTAATACAGCGGTTAATTCCATCTTCTTATGCGGAGGACGATGTCGCCGGTCTCGGTGGTGCTCTCTTCAACGACCTGAACACCGCGTCGGTCTAATTCGCTGGCTATACGATGATGTGCAAAGAGCTGGATTAATTGTCTCGCAAACTGCTCGCCAAGCTCTCGCAACTCGCGTGCAGTCCTGCTACGTGGTCCGGTGACTTCTATAAAGAATTTTCCACGTATATCTTTGCGAAACGTCAGCACCATATCCTCCCGGCGGAAATCAAGCCGTTCTTCACGCCCAATCTCTTCACTGACCACGTCTGTGAGGAATTCATCCAGAGGAATCTGCACCGTCCTCAGGGTCTCCATTTCACGTGTCAACTTACCCCTGAGCCAGCCGCTCTGTTTATCTCCTGTCAGTTTGACAAACCCTACATATCCTGCGGCTGCCGTGATTAGAGGAAACAGCGCTGGCCAACTCCAGCCTATTATCGGTGTTATGACTATTATAGGCATCGGTACTAACATTGTATTTCTTCTAAAATCTTAAAAAACGCCCAGCTCATTCATTCAGCAGGGCTACTACACCACGAAAAATTTCATCCACTTTAATCGAGCGTAAGCATTGCAAATAGCGTCTATCTTTAAATGGGCAACTGGTCCTCCAGCAGGGCACACAGGAGAACTCGGTTTTCTGAAGAATATACTGTCTGGAGGTATAAGGTGCATTGCGTGCTGCATCAGAGCCACCAAATACACTGACTACGGGCACTCCCAGTGCTCCTGCCAGATGTACTGGTCCTGTATCTCCTCCAATCACTAATTTACATCGCCGGAGCAAAGCTGCAAGTTGTCGCAATGTAGTCGGGGGAGCTATGATAGGTCTACCCCCAAGTTCCTTAATGGCAATAACAATTCTTTTAATAAGATTTTCCTCGCCCGGACCCCAGATAAATATTAATCTATATCCCAGCTCCTTTTCAATTCTCAGACCGAGCTCCACAAAGGTCTCGTCAGGTAATTGTTTTGTTTCCCAGCCAGCTGCTACCTGTACTGCCACTAATAGTTTCCCGTCAGGATTAGCCTCTGCAAGGAATCTATCTATATATGAGACGGATTCATCGTCAATAGGGATGACAGCCTCTGGAACAAAATTATTGATGCCCAGGGTGCGGAGGAGCGAGTAGTTGCGTTTCACTACGTGACGTGCAGAGGCAGGAGGGGTAACCTTTTTATTATTAAACAGCGAGCTTAATTCCCGTGCGTCTTCGCCGGCAAACCCTACTCGCATCTTTGCTCCACTCAGAAACCCGATGATACTGCTTTTAGTTAATCCCTGAAAATCAAATGCAACATCAAACTCCTGCTGGCGTAATCTCTTAATAAACGGAATTATCTCGCGATAGAACGTGCTTAATTTCAGTTTCCGCCACTTCTTCTTGGGAATCACAAAGAGCTCATCTAATTGCGGATGCCCCCGGAGAAGGTCGCTGGCAAAATCTTCTACTACCCAGGCAATATATGCACCGGGAAATCTCTGGCGAAGTGCGTTAAGGCAGGGGAGCGTATGTATAATGTCTCCGATGGCACTCAGGCGAATTATCAATATTCGTTTAGGCTCCATTTCTTTCATCAGCACTCACTATACGCGAATTCTAATTAATCTCCTGCGGAAGACTATCCCAGGTCATCTTTGTTAATTGTTTCCGTATCGTTTAATTATCTCAGCGATTATGTCTTTAGTAGCGTTTTCTTTGGAGTTGCCCACAATGACGGTCTCAATACCGAGTTTCTGTGCGGTGGGGCGTTCAGGTACGCTCTCCCGGGTATAGTCAGTACCCTTGGCGTGATAATCAGGGCGAAGTTCTCGCAAGAGGTGGTCACAGGTCGGCTCGTCAAATAGGAGTATAAAATCCACACACTCTATTTCGGAGAGGAGCTCTACGCGTTCATCCTGTGGAATAATTGGACGGCGTTCATCTTTTATACGGCGCACTGATTCGTCGGAGTTGACCGCGACTATAAGGATGTCGCCTAACGCCTTGGCTGACTCAAGGTAGGAGATATGCCCACCGTGTAGAATGTCAAAACACCCATTAGTAAGTACGACAGTTTTTCCATCTGCTTTCGCATTGCTGACAATACTCTTGAGTTCGTCCAGTGTTTTAAGTTTTGCGTTTTTCATTTGTTTCGTCCTGTTGCTCTATTCCAAGGTCTTTAATAATCCACTCAACCGCTTCCAATAAATTTTCTGCGATAAACTCCGGCTCTTCCTTCCATTTATGGCGTTGAAATTCATACTCACCACGCCCGTAGCCTGTCAAAACGAGTATGGATTTTAATCCAGCATTATGACCAAAGTAAACATCTTTTATTCGGTCGCCAAGACTATACGAGCTCCGTAAGTCAATAGGGAGTTCAGAGACCGCTTTGTTAATCATCCCGATACGTGGTTTTCGGCACTCACAGTCTTTCCGATATTCCGGGGGCCCCACAGTTGGATGATGTGGACAGTAATAAATTTTATCCACT
The DNA here is from genome assembly GCA_021160705.1 of Candidatus Sumerlaeota bacterium. Taxonomy (GTDB): domain Bacteria; phylum Sumerlaeota; class Sumerlaeia; order MWCT01; family JAGHBZ01; genus JAGHBZ01. Next base: position 5,113 of record JAGHBZ010000267.1, on the reverse strand, counting down.
CTGGCGCCCTGTTCGCTCAACAGGTGTTGCATCTTCTGATGAACTTCCCTGACCAGGCTTTCGTCAAAATAGCCCCGGGCAACCCCGGACTGATTGGTAGCTACGATAACAAAAATCCGCGCATCATTGAGGCGTTTGATTGCCTCGCCCACTCCGGGAAGTAGCCAGAACCTGTCGGGATGGTTTACATAGCCTACTTCTTCATTTATTGTCCCATCTCTATCAAGGAAAACGGCTGGGCTTTTTTTAATTTCCATTTTAGTTTATGAGAACCGACAATTTTCACCTAAGATTTTTTTATACACATTAATTGTCTCGCTCACCATTCTGTCAACACTAAAATGCTGGCGAACAAAAGAAGATGCTCGCTCCGCCATTTGACGCATCTCCTCAGGATGCTGGTGTGCGTAAATAATCGCCTCTGCCAGTGTAGATGGATTTTTTGGTTCTACCAGCATACCAGTTTCCCTGTCAATCACCGCATCCGGGATGCCACCTGTCCTGGTGGCAATGACTGGTATTCCTAATGCCATAGCATCCAGCATTGAGGTGCAAAGACCTTCAAGGTGTGAAGACACGACAAATAGATTAAACACCCGCATAATCTCTATCACATCCTGGCGAAACCCAAGCAGGCGAACCTGCTGTCGGAGCTGGAGTCGAGAAATCTGCTTCTCCAGATATGGTCGTTCCTCACCTTCCCCGGCAATGAGAAAAACGGACTCTGGAATCTTTTGAGTTACCTGCTTCGCCGCATCAATTAAGTATCTATGTCCCTTATGGTCTGTGAGGGCACCAACATTGCCAATAATAAATGCCTCAGGCGATATTCCCAGTTCTGCTCGCAATTCTGAAATTGACTTTTGTGATTCAGCTAATCGGGTTAGCTCTATACCACTTGGAACTATATCAATGTGCCTATCTTCAACCCCGCCACGCACCAGAACGTCCTTTACCCCCCGTGAAATAGCTATGTAATGTACTCGTGGATGATGATATTTCCATCTGGAGAATGGGGTGCCACTGATGCGAAAATCTACTCTTCGGGATACTACTACAGGGATAGAACGCTTCCCGATGGTAGCAAGCAATGCCAATGAATGCGCCGCTGAGGTATGACAATGAACCAGGATTGGTCTCTCTGTCTTTAGCGTTTTTCTAATTATTGCGATAGAACGCAGGTCATAAGGTTTATCAGAAGGAAGTACTACAACTCGGAATCCAGACTCCCTGCTGCGTTCAGCAAATTTACTGCCAGAAGGAGCTACGATTACTGATGTGATTCCTTGCTTCTCAAGTCCCTGACAGAGATACAATGCCTGTGCCTCACCTCCTCGCCAACCCTGTTCTGTGTCTATATGCAGGACTTTCACCGATACCTATTCTGGCATTCTACTTATAGCCCAATCTACTCAAAGACTATAAATCTTATCTCAGAAGAGTCTTGCAAAAAATGTCTCACATTCAACTCAGAATACTTAGAAAATCTGCTTATTGTTTGCACAAAAAATTTTCTTGAAATTTGGGTAAAGATTTTTTTCTTGCCAGGTTATATTCACCTGAATTCCTTTTAAATTTATTTTTTCTCTATACAAGCTGGGACACAACATTAATTATCTCTCCTGCTCTCCTAAACTCTCCCTAATAGTAATCACCCAAACTGACCCAACGGACACAACGGACTAAACGGACAATCACACTGTTTTCCCCTGCTATTTATAAATACTCACCACCGATTGTAAGATACAGGATGCCAGCAACTCAATATAAAAAACTATGCTCACTCAACACCGGAGGTCAAAGGTTCTTCTTTCCCGCATAATGTAAATATTGCTCTTTTCCCATAAAATATCTTTACCCTGCGATTGAAACCATATATTAAATTTTTTGCAGATTATGTAAGATTTCCCTTGATTTTATTTGCAAGGATAAGGCAGAATAATCATTAATTAAGTAATGAAAGAAAGGAGGAGGAAAGAAATGCGCAATTCCAGAAGTGTTTGGTTATTGGTATTTGTAATACTGACTTTGACAGCCTTTGCATTTGCTCAGAATCAGTGGTATTACGTTACCCCATTGCCCAAAGAGACCCAGATGAATGCATCGGTATATTACAACGGTTACCTTTACTGTATTGGTGGATATAATATGGTAGACTATGCCAGCACCAAGGATGTGTACTATATCAAGATTGGTCCACAAGGACGCCCTCAGGGAAGTTGGCAATCAACAACGAGCTTACCCGACAATATGTGCTATATTGAAGATGCTGCCTTTGCGTATAATGGACGTATGTATGTAGTTTCTGGTTGGGACTACGAGGATTCCGTCTATGTGCCCAATGTATACTATGCTGATATCAATCCGGACGGTAGCCTTGGGAGCTGGAATACAGCGCCTCTGCCATCGGGATATGGCACTGATTGTCTTGCAGCAGTTCAGGCTAATGGGTATATCTATGTGATAAGTGGTGAAAATGCACCTAGTGGGAGCGATGTCATCTCAGACAAAATTCACTACGCTAAAATAAACACAGACGGTTCCCTTGGTACGTGGAGCGAAGCGACATTACCTAAACCACTCTGGTTTATGGAAGCAGAAGCGGTAGGGAATTACTTGATTGTATTTGCTGGTCTGGATGGCTGGAGCAATACTACTGTGCAGACTGCTGTATATTCTGCCCCACTCAATCCCTCAGACGGCTCGATAGGAACCTGGACAACTCAGGCAAATAGCCTTCCTGTTGGTTTCTACGGAAGTGCCAGTTGTGTTTATGGCAACACCATTTATACCGCTGGCGGACGGTTCTCTGGGGCTGTAGAGAGTGATAGGGTCTATTGGGCTGAGGTGGATACAGCCACTGGAACTGTTGGAGTCTGGCAAACTGGTTCTCTTCCTGACCCCTTACCTACCACCGTTTATTATAATAATCTCAGTGCATCTGATGATGGGTATCTGTATATTGTTGGTGGACGTCAGACCTATTCTCCCTATGTTGTTCTTGACTCCGTCCTTGCCTTCATTCCTCCATCTACTTCAGCAAAGAACTGGAGCATGCTGCAGTAATTTTTTAAATTAAGAGTTTTCGCCTGAATTTTTAAGAGAGCACTTTTCAGTGCTCTTTTTTTATTGCAATACTTCAGATTGAGTTACAGACATTATAAACGAATATCTACTATGTGAACTTCGCTCTTTTAGTAGTATCACTTCTGTTCTTGCAGTAGCTCTATTCGGCGTGTAGCTGGTGCAATATGCATAATTCTTAGCAACTGAGTCGGAAGACGAAAAACGCGAGCATCAAGGAGATGGGCACACTAAAATATATGTGGTTGCGCACCCACCATCGATAGCCGCCTCCCGCCTGGACATCCAGCAGCCAGCTCCAGCCAGGCACCCCCACGGCACACCGGCATTCCTGTTTATGGCTGCTTCTTTCCAGACCTGACCAGGTTCACAGGCGCCCGTTGCGTGGGACCCGACCTTCATCACCGCTTACTGGAGCCAGCACGACAAACGACGTACCTCACGGTGGGAATTCACCCCGCTATGGCGGATTGCGGGTTCAGGGCACCGCCAGCTCCCCGTTTAGCGCAACCACAAATATATTTTATAGTTTCTCATTTCTCCGGTTCGTTGTCAACCCCCTTTTATACTCAAAGGTTTGGTGCAGAGCCTGGATAACAATTGCAATCTGGCTGGCACATTCTTTATACTTATCTTTCTTGCTATTGGATTTGAATATGGAAATTTTCAGTTGATAGGGAGGAGAAGTAATGGGCATTTTCACAGCAGTCTCAGAAAGCGAAGTCACACGCGCAATTGTGCAGGAGTTTGATAAATTCTTGAGCGAGTTTGCAATAACCGATTGCATCATCATTGGCGCTGGTCCCTCAGGGCTGATGGCTGCAAGAGACCTCGCCCTGGGCGGGATTAAGGTCTTGCTGATTGAACGTAATAATTATTTAGGTGGAGGGTTCTGGTCAGGGGGGTATCTGATGAATAAACTCACTGTCCGCCACCCTGGAGAGGAAATCCTGAACGAACTTGGTGTGCCGTTTATAAAATTCAGCGAAGGGTTATATGTGGCAGACGCACCCCATGCCTGCTCTCGCCTGATTGCCTCTGCTCTGGATGCTGGTGCAAAGGTGTTGAATATGACCAGCTTTGAGGACATTGTCATTGGCGAAAATGATAGAGCAAGAGGGGTGGTGGTGAACTGGGCATCAGTTCGACACCTCCCCAAGGAAGTAAACACCATTGACCCGATTGCCCTTGAGTCAGAGACAATCGTGGATGCCACGGGGCATGATGCGGTGGTTTTTCGAAAACTTGAGAAGCACGGTCTTTTCACGTTGAAAGGCGAAGGTGCGCTCTGGATAAATCGGTCTGAAGATGCGGTAGTTGAGTACACCAAAGAGGCGTATCCCGGAGTCTTTTGCACGGGAATGGCGGTCGCCGCTGTGTATGGGTTACCACGAATGGGTCCCACGTTCGGAGGGATGCTCCTGAGTGGGCGTCGTGTAGCCGAGCAGATTATCGCAAAATTAAAAAAATAGTAACTTTAGGGGTCAGCCCTCATTTCCACTAAAGTTCAGGATTTATTTTGTTACAAGCATCTTCTATTATCAATTTCTCTATCTGATTAAAACGAAATCGCTCACTATTTCTGAGTTATCCTGCTCTCCTGGCTTCCTTATTATTAATACTCTTTTCTCTATAAGGAAACCAGGAAGCCAGGAGGGAACGACCTTTTCACAACAACTCAACTTTAGGAGTCTGTTCTCAATTCCAGTAAAGCTCACGGTGTGCTTTGTTGCAAGCATATCGTAGTATTAATTTCCTTTTCTGATTAAAGCGAAGAATCCTGGTTTTTGAGAGTTATCCTGGTCTCCTGGCTTCCTTATTAATACTCTTTTTTCTATTAGGAAGCCAGGAGATAGGAGTTAACCTGTGAAGGTCAACTCTCATTTTCATATTTCGGAGATTTTGAGATTAGTGGTAGGCGACAAAGATGATGAACCTTGATAAACCGACTAACCGACCAAACGGACTCAACGGACATAACGGACACAACGGACATAACGGATTTCCTTGCGACCCTAAAATATGTGAT
>JAGHBZ010000478.1 GCA_021160705.1 Candidatus Sumerlaeota bacterium | reverse complement strand
CGGATACTTAGAGTGTAATAATAATCCTTGAAAATTTGAGCTGAATCATTAGTAAACTTTACTCGGGTTTGTTAATTGAAAACATTATTTTTGGGGAGAAATAGAAAAATGACGAAGAAGATAAAAGTCGGCATCTTAACCTTTGGGGATGGCAGAGATTTTCTTCAGAAACCACTAACACCTGTGAACGAAAAGTTCTTGAACGAATTGCGGAGTGTACTGGAGGAGGATGGGTTTGAGGTAGTTGTGGGTGATGAGGTCATCTGGCGAAATGACCTGGCAGTAAAAAACGGAAAGAAAATGATGGCTGAAGGCGTGGAGTGCGTAATATTTAATTTTGCGGTCTGGGCGTGGCCGCAATTTGCGCGTGTTTCTGCGCAGTTCTGCCCACAGCCTATACTGATGTTTGCCAATATTAATCCAGAGTACCCTGGTCTGGTTGGGATGCTTGCAAATGCTGGGTCCCTTGACCAGGTAGGGATTAAGTTCCTGAAGACATTTGGCGACATAAATGACGATAAGACGTATCAGCAGGTCAAATCTCGCATCTTAGGAATATCGGCATACAATCGGCTTAAAGGATTGACCTTTGGTCTTTTTGGTGGGCGCTCATTAGGAATAGACACAGCAGTGGCAGACCCCGCACTCTGGATGAAAAAGTTCGGCATAGACGTTGACCACGTTGACCAGATGGAGCTCGTCAGGCGCGCTGAAATTGAGATGCAAAATAGCAAACGAATTGACAAAGCACTTGAATTCCTCAAACAACACGTGCGTAAGATTCACTGGACAGAGCCTGACGCAAAAATGGTTCTTACTGAGGAGCTTCTCCGACGACAACTGGGGATGTACTATGCGGCGAAAGATATATGTGAAGGGTCGGGGTATGATTTTTGTGGTATCAAAGGACAGCGCGAGCTGACAGAACATTTTGCTACAGCGGATATTGCCGAGGCATTCCTGAACGACCCCTACGGCCCAGAAGGCGAGCCACACGAGCCTATAGTCTGCTCAACAGAGGCAGATATGGATGCTGCACTAAGTATGCAGATATTCAAATTAATCAGTGGTCTGCCTGTGCTGTTTGCCGATGTAAGGCACTATCACCAGGAGCCCGGGGTATGGGACCTCTGCAATTCTGGACAACATGCCACCTACTTTGCAGGACGCTCTTTTAAACCTGAAGTGAACCTGGCAAAGGTAGAATTTCGCCCTCAGGGGTTTTATTTTCCTGCGGGTGGCGCATCGGTCTATCATATTGCCTCGCCGGGCGAGGTCACACTTGGACGACTGACTCGCTCGGGTGATACGAATCGTTACCAATTCACAGTGGTAAATGGCGAGTTTGTCTCGTTTGGCGAAGACAGAGATGAGCAACTCGCTCGTAGTGTGCAGGATAACTGGCCACACGCCTTTGCACGACTTGATTGTACCCCATCCGCATTTATAGAACATTTTAATTGCAACCATATTCACGGTACTTATGGTAACTGGGTTGATGCACTCAGGGTGTTTTGTTTTTCTGCAGGTATTGATTTCGTCCTCATTGAATAAAATGTAAGATAACTCAAAATATCAAAAATGAAAGTACCGAGGGTAATAATATTTTTACTTCTATACATTGCGATACTCCTTCTGCCAGTAGCAGTGATGGGAGAAGAGCCTGCAGAGTCATCATCCACTCCAGCCTCGCATAGTTATTTCAAAACCGAGCATAAAAATGTACTTGTTGTCCTGGTATTTTTCGGTTTCTTCTTTTTCTTTTTTCTGCGTCGTGCACGAGTGGGCAAGAAGTTGTTTATGCGTACAATTCCCGGACTTAAAGCCCTGGAGGAAGCAGTCGGGCGTGCGACTGAAATGGGAAAACCCGTGCTGTATGTTCCGGGCATTGATGACATTGACGAGATTCAGACCCTTGCCAGCCTGAATATTCTCCCTTATGTTGCAGAGATGACAGCCAAATATGGTGCACCATTGATTGTCCCAACGCGTCGTTCTGTAGTTATGTCTTTTGCGGAGGAAATCGTTAAAGAAGCACATATACGAGCAGGCAGACCTGAGAGCTTTAAGCCCGGCAACATTCGGTATCTCTCAGATGACCAGTTTGCATTCACCTGTGCGGTTGACGGGATTATGCTCCGCGAAAAACCCGCCGCTAACATATACCTTGGGGCGTTTTACGCAGAGTCGTTGATTCTATCGGAGACAGGGTTTTTGTCCGGAGCCATTCAGATTGCCGGTACGGCAAGCATTGCTCAGTTGCCATTTTTCATTGCTGCGTGCGACTACACTCTGATTGGCGAAGAGTTCTATGCGGCATCTGCATATCTTTCGCAGGAACCGAGTTTACTCGCCGGCATAAAAGCCAGCGATTACTTAAAAATAATTATTTTTCTCCTTATAATTATAGGTGTGGTGACTGCCTCACTTGAGTTCTCTTCAATTGTGGATTTTATCAAGGCGTGGTTCTGAGAACACCAAAGACTGGAGGAAATTAAATATGAGACGCCGGGTGCCTCTGTATATTACCACAGTTGTGGGCTTTTTTGTGGTCGCAAAATTTTTCTTGAACATCCCCATTATTGAGAACATTGCCAACGAACTTGAACAATGGGCAATGGTAGTAGTGGCGTTTGCTATTGTGCTGGGCGTGGCAAACATAATACGGATAAACCTTCTGGGGATTATTCGCCGTCGCCCGGACTGGCAGTATAAAGTAGTGTTGCTGGCAACGATGTTCATCACAACGGTCTCTGGACTTATAATTTTTATCCAGGGCAAAGACCTTGCAGGCGAGAACCTCTTCAACTGGATATTTATGAATGTCTACACACCGCTTGGAACTACTGTATATGCCTTGCTGGCATTTTTTATAGCCTCTGCGGCGTTTAGGGCATTTAGGGCACGTAATCTACCAGCGACGTTTATGCTGAGTTCTGCGGTGTTAGTTATGATTGGCAGGGTACCTTTAGGTGCAGCCATCTCCTCTATATTCCCCAATCTTGCCAACTGGATAATGTCGGTTCCCAACACTGCTGGACAGCGCGGAATCATAATTGGTGCGGCTATCGGGGTGATTGGCGTGGGACTGAAAATTATTACCGGAATTGAACGACCCTATTTGCGTGGAGAGTAAGCATAAGTGTGAATCTCGCAGAAAAAATATTAACCCTTGACCGACGCTGGATTTATCTGGGGATTGCCATAATTGCAATTGCATTTTACATCCATCCAGTTCCTTTGCCCATTGGCGTCAGCCCCCAGACCCAGGCATTTTACGATGCAATTGAATCAGTAAAACCCGGAGAGATTGTTCACCTGACAGTAGACTACTCCCCGGGTGGTATGCCAGAGCTCTTTCCTATGACCAAAGCGGTGATTCGCCGACTCTTTGAGAAGGACGTAAAAATTGTCGCCTCTACGCTCTGGCCTGAAGGTGTCCCTATCACTGAACGAGCATTTAAAGAAGTCCTGGAGCAGCTCTCCGCTGAAGGAATACATAAAGAGTACGGGATTGACTATGTCAATCTGGGATATAAAGTAGGACAGGACGCAGTGATGACACGGTTGGGTACGTCCTTTAAGGCTACATATCCTGAGGATGCCAGAGGCACAAAAGTAGAGGATATTCCGTTGATGCAGGAGTTTGATAATTTTGATGGCATTGCACTGATGGTTAATTTTTCGGTAGGAGTGCCGGGTATACGTCAGTGGATTCAACAGGTTCAGATGCGTTACCACGTGAAGATTGTTTGCGGTGCAACAGGTGTTATGTCGCCTGACCTGTATGCGTTTTTTCAGTCAAAACAACTCAAAGGATTTCTTGGGGGGCTGGTGGGTGCAGCTGAATACGAAAAACTCATTAATTTTCCGGGTAAAGCAACTTCTGGGATGACGATTCAATCATTTCTTCATTTATTCATTGTATTGCTGGTTCTTATAGGCAATGGTGCGTATTTTTTCAGTCGGCGTCAGAAAAAGTCTCCGGGAGCAGGATGAATAATGCCGGGTAACGTAGCAGAAATATTGGGTGTCTGGGCTGCGGTGTTCTGCACACTGGCTATTTTTAGTTTTCTGTATCGGGACAATCCGTTTTACAAATTAGCAGAGCACATATTTGTTGGGGTCTCTACAGGATATTTTTTAGTGCTTGCTATTGCGCAGACCATTGAGCCTAACTTCCTTGAGCCAGTATACCGTGCATTCAAAGGACAGGATGCCGGGGGGTTCTGGCGGCTGGGTGCAGGGATTCTGGGTGTGCTGTTTTTGCTTCGGCTGAACAAGAGGACTGCCTGGCTTTCCACGTGGCCACTGGCATTGATGGTGGGGTTCTTCGCAGCACTGCGGATGACTGGTATGGCGCAAAGCGACCTTATTGGACAAATCAACGGCACCATCATCCCCATTTACCAGAAGGGATTCACGTTCTTCTCCTGGGAGGAGCCTTCAGTGTTTAATCGTTTCGTCCTGATAGGCGGCGTCATCTGTGTACTCATTTATTTCTTTTTCTCTCTTGAACAGCGTGGAATAATAAAAACCTCCAGCAATCTCGGGATATACTTCTTGATGATAACCTTTGGCTCTTCCTACGGCTACACGGTTATGGCGCGTGTATCCCTGTTAATTGGCAGGGTACAGGACCTATGCGATTTTTCAGCACGGAAATTCGGGTATGCATCAATAATCTGTGCGGCGGTCATCTTTGGCTTGCTATTCATCACAGATATCCTGAAAAGAACCCACCCACCCCAACGGACATAACGG
>JAGHBZ010000485.1 GCA_021160705.1 Candidatus Sumerlaeota bacterium | reverse complement strand
GGAATAGGAGTTAACCTGTGAAGCTCAGCTCTCATTTTCACATTTCAGGGATTTAGAGATTAGTGGTAGGCAATAAGGATGATGAACCTTAATAAACCGACTTAACCGACTAACCGACCAAACCGACTAAACCGACACAACGGACACAACGGACTAAACGGACATAACGGACACAACTTTTTGATTTTTAGAATTCCTTAGCAAGGTTCTGTGGCAGAGCACTGAGGAAGGCTTTTTATGGCAAAGAAGACTACGGTATTGCTAAATAATCGTTTTATGCACAGAGCTCGTCTTTGCACCAGAATAAAAAAGTTCGTCAAAAATTACAATTTAGTATAGCGTCGTGTTTATCTGCTTAACCTTCAATTTGTCTTGCTATATTATGATACCTTATTACAATTTCTGATAATGAAGTGTTCGGACTTATCTCTATGCGAGTAACGATAAAATAGCGTGATTATTAAGGAGACTGAGATGCAGGGAACAAAAAAGAAAATGGTCAGATTGCGGTCTGCGATAGTGATATTTTTTATTGTATTTCTTCTTGTCTGCTTAACAGGCTGTACCGGTCTCCTTACATCGCAGGTTTCGCCTCAAACACGCTCAGAGAAAGCGATTTCTTTTCGCATCCTGACGTATAATATCCATATCGGTAAGGGTATGGATGGCAGGTTGAGTCTCAACCGGATAGCACGGGTCATAAACACCACGCAACCAGACCTGGTCGCTCTTCAGGAAGTTGACCGTTTTACTCAGAGAAGCAATAAAATTGATGAGATAAAAATACTTGAGGAACTTACCCGGATGAAAGGTGTGTATGGCAAGACGATTGATTATCAGGGCGGTGAGTACGGGATTGCTGTACTGAGCAATTGTAAAATTCTTTCATCTTATCATTCGCTTCTGCCTGAATTTGGAGATAAAGAACGGAGAGGGTTTCTCACCGTATACGTGGAGAAAGACCACCATAGAATTGCCTTTATCAACACACATCTTGGACTGGATAGCGAGGAACGTAGGGTGCAGATAGAAACACTCCTCAAAGCCAGCAGAGATATACAGCTACCTCTGATTATAGCGGGCGATTTTAACGAAGAACCACAGACAGAGAACTGGCAGGTAATTAACAGTATCTTTATTGATACAGCACAGGCATTAAAGAACGAGCAATTCACTTTCCCGGCAGATAACCCAGTCCGACGTATTGACTACATCTGGTTACGTCGGAACGATAACTGGCGTCCAGTGAGATGTCAGGTATTCTCCACTCTTGCCTCAGACCATCTCCCCTTCCTGGCTGAGATTGAGTTACTACCACCTGGATTCAAAAAATATAACAGATAATCCAAAAGAATCTATAAATGCCCCGGTAAGTTTTATAAGAATTCACATTTCAAGGAGTTAGCCTTTCACGTTAAATCTCAGTCTTCGGAAGGAACGTTCTGGTGTGGTTTTTCAATGGGTTTCCAGCGATTGAGCAATTCAGCGTTTTCAATCCACATCACAAAGTACGGCAGTTTCGCACCCCGTTTCTTCATATACAGAAAAAATGGGCGATTAAAGACATAATATGTAGGGATAGGTAGCATATGGAGTCTTGACTCTGAGCTGAGTTCAGCTCCGCTTCGGTTCAGGCAAAATTCAATATCCTGTTGTGCAGTATCAATTCTCTGTCCTCTCAGTTTGGCATTCATAAACTCACTTCCCTCAAGTTCAGTAAAATGATGACTAATACGCCATACCATATCAGGGACAAGTAATACATCGTTCGGTCCGAGACCCGAATGCTCTTTGCTTATTGTGGTCTTAACAATCTTCTCTTCCACATATTCAAGCGTTTCCGCAAGTGTAGACTTCGGTTCTACCAGAGCCAGAATAATCTGACTGGGTTTCGAGGTACGGTCCAGGTCAACAACACACTCTTTAACTCTGGTTCTTCCTTCTTTTATTCTAAACAGAACTGCTGGTTGTTTGCGAAGTTTGAAATAGGCATATTCATCCTCAGGACGGATACCAAACGAACTCAATTCAGTTTCATTGCCAGCATTGTCAGTAAACACTAAAGGCTTGCGGTTCTGGAAGTAAGGAATAGAAAACTTCACCTTTGCTTCAAGATACGCATAGGCAACGAATGAATTCGGTAATATTCCAGAGAAAGTGGGTGGAGCTTTGGTTGGGAACTTCCGTGAGAGGTCTTTCATAATCCGCTCCACTATTCCCTCCTGATTCCAGCCTGTTGCGACATACAAGCATGCCTTAGGGATGTAGGGACGTGGGTCAGGAGCTTTATTCAGTGCAAGGACAATTTCCGGGTTGCCCTGTACAGAGATAGGCTCTTTTGCCAGTTCTGTTTCTAACGTCTTCCAGGCTGACAAGAAAGACGCACACCAGATAACATTCGTTCCTCTCTGAAGCGGTGTATCTAAAGTAGCAACTATTTTGGTCTTATTCAATTCTCGGGAATCGCCATCAAACACTGGTTCGGGAAACGGAATCGATGGTGTGGCTCGGTTGTAAAACAAAAGTACTACGCCTACTATTACAGCAACTAAGCTCAGCACAATGATAGTGCGGGTTCTTCTTTTTTCTCCAATACTTAGCATAGATTACTATTATACCAACAAAATTTTGTAAAGAGATTAGCGC
>JAGHBZ010000312.1 GCA_021160705.1 Candidatus Sumerlaeota bacterium | reverse complement strand
GCGGTAGTAAGATAAATCGTAGGAGTAAACGGATTATACGTTGTCACAAAATAACGGTCCCAGGCAGGCTCATAATGAATATCTGTCTCAGTATTACTCGGTGAGAAAAGGGGAACAAGGTTGGTAGGGGTATCGCTCCATTCTGGTCCGTTTGGTCCTTCTACCCAGTATTCAAAGGTTTCACTTAATCCTCCAGCGAGTAGGTCAGCGATAGCAGCTCTTGCCAGTACCATATTACCTTTGCCATCATATCCCATCATATATAAATAAGAGCCTTCCACAATAACAGCAGAATGAAAGCCCATAACCCTATTGTCAATCCCCAGGTCAAATGCGTTCTGAATCCAATCCGCAGGTGGGGCAAGAGGGTTAGGGATTCTGATTAACACAGCGTTGTCCAGGTTTAGACCTGAAGTCACTGAGTAGCAGAAAATGAATAGTTCTCCATCAATCATTGTTCCCATTGTTGGCCAGTAAAAGTTGCCTGGTGTATCCGGCTGGTGAGGAAAGAACGATGTATTGGACGCACCCCAGAAAAATTCAACATTTACAGGTGGAGAAGAACTGAGGTCTTGAATTGCGATACTATTATTGATGAAAGCATCAAGATTTCGTCTGGAGTTTTGAATGGTACCAATTAAAGTATCTCCGAAGAGCCAGAGGTTCTTATCAGGTGAAAGTGGGATGGAATGTGCAACGTCTGAGCCAAGCCACCCCACTACACGAGGAAGAAACATATCACCATATACCGGGTCTACCTCAACCGAGACCAGTTGTACAGGATAATCAGGCGGTATACACGTGGTCTCCTCGCCATAAAAACGAACTTCACTGAGACCGTAATAGTCTGAGCCGTAATTGCCGTCTACCTCACCCGCAGTAATTAATACATATCTGGCTTTAACGCCACCAAAATCAATTTCATCCGTATGGGGACAGTTATTCGTACCGGGAGCACGTGTAAATTCAGCGTAAGTCAACAGAGACCACTCATTTCCATCCAGAGAGTAATGAATAGCCACGTGGCGTAATCCGCGGTCGGTTAGATACTGCTGGTTGTGGTTCCAGACCCACATCTTCTCCAGTTTATAGGGCTTTTTAAACTTATAAAGTAGCCACGCAGGTCCTTCAATACCAGCGGGATTATTGGAGCTATTCCCTCCGCCTCCAATGGCGGATAACCACATAGTATGCCCCAGAGGATGATTGTCATGAAGGTCTCCGGTAAGTCCAGACCCATCTATAGTGAGTGAGGCGGCGGTAAGCGGGGGGTAGAACTCACTTGAAGCCTTAGCAGTGATGACATCTGAGGTTATCTGGGATGCCCGAGTAATCCCGCAAAGTGAGATAAGTATTAAAAGACAAATTGGAATCCTCTGTGCTAATTTGTTCCTGCTCATCCTTTTGTCCCGGTAAGAGTAATGCTTTCAACAAAATACCGCTGACAGTAAAAGAAGACAATTAATGTGGGTAACAGCATAATGATACTGACCGCCATAAGAATGCTCCACTCTTGCTGATGTTTACTGGCAAATGTCATAAGACCCAGGGCAAGAGTGAACTTTGCGTCATCAACGAGATAAATAAGCGGACCAAAGAAATCATTCCAGTGCAGGAGAAAAGCAAAAATCGCAACCACTGCCAGTATAGGTTTTGCCAATGGAAGAATAATCTGAGCGTAAATCTTGAAATGCCCGGCGCCATCTACTTTTGCAGCCTCAGTGAGCTCATAAGGGATGGTCAGGAAATACTGACGCATAAGAAAAATAAAAAATGGCCAGCCCGTCAAATAAGCAGGTACCACCAAGGGTTTGATAGTGTTAATCCAGTGTAAATTCCGAAAGATAACATATAGAGGTATAATCGTGACCTGTGGCGGTAGCATCATTGTGGAAAGCATTATAAAAAACCAGACATTCCGCCCTGCCCAACGAAGCTGTGAGAAAGCATACGCAACTAAGGAGCCAGATGTAAGATAGCCAATTATACAAAGCAAAGTAATGAGAATTGTATTGCGCGTATAAAGAAGAACAGGCATTGTTTGGAACGCCTTAATATAATTTTCCCAATGAATTGGACGAGGAATCCAGTTCATATGTGCGGAAAAGACCTGGTCGGGTGATTTCAAGGAGCTTGAGACCATCCAGGCAAATGGTATAAGGAGTAGAACAGCTATAGTCCAGATTGCCAGCTGATGAATGGCATTCTTAATATGCACAGGGCGAATTTTCTTCTTCCTCTTGTTCATATCAGCGACGCTCCGCTTCATAATAAACTCGTCTACCCAGAATCCAAAACATTAAAAGTGTGATAATACAGGTACCCACGAAAAGTAGCCAGGCTAAGGCAGAGGCTTCACCCATCCGATAATCCAGAAACGCCTTGAAGTATAGCTCCAGATTATAAAAAAGTGTGGAGTCAAGTGGACCACCACGGGTCATTATGTAGGCTTCTGTAAATACCTGAAACGAGAAGATGACCTCCACCACAGTGAGAAGAAAAAGAGTCGGCGAGAGCTGTGGAATTGTGATATGCCAGAACTGACTCCACCACCCTGCGCCATCCACTCTGGCAGACTCGTAAAGATGACGTGGAATACTATTAAGCCCGGCAATCATAACAATCATCCGCCCACCGCCAATAGACCAGATGCCCATTAAGATAATGGCTGGTTTTGCCCAGGTGGGGCTTTCAAGCCAGAGTGGGAGCGGGAGTCCCAACAGTGCAAGTGCACGATTAATCAAGCCATACTTGGGATTGTACATCCAGAGCCAGATTACAGAGAGTGCCACACCAGTAATAATTGAAGGCATATAGTAAATCGTTCGGGCAAGGGAAACACCCCTTCGCGGTGTAGCCACCAGCAGTGCCAGTAACAGTGAACCTATCATTACGAGCGGAACACGAAATACAGTAAAATACAATGTATTGTAGACAGAGGTATAAAATTTCTCTGATTTGAACAGGAGATAGTAATAATTCTGAAACCCCACAAACATTGGTGGGCGCAGGACATCATAACGGCAAAAACTGTAGTAAAACGATAATATAATGGGTATCAAGGTGAAGGCAAAGAAACCTAAAATCCAGGGAGATGCAAATAGATAACCGGTGAAAATTTCTCTTCTTGAAATAAATTCATACCACTTATGGAGATGGCGTCGTAAACTCATAGGCTACCCTAATAATTAGGTCTTTCCTTTCGCTTTAGCACGTTTCTCTTTTTTTCGTAAATACTCCTTGTAAAATTTATTATAGGCAAGTTGTTCATCCAGAGCCTTTTGGACAGTGAGTTCAGCCTGTTTCAGAGCCTCGCGAGCAGTTTTTTCACCACGCATCACACTATCCCACGCCTCTGAATATGCACGCCAGAATTGGGTATGAGCAAGCGGCACTACCGTAAAGGTATGAGCAAATTTCATACTCTCCACGAAGACATCCATATGAGGGAGTGACATCTGAAAAGGACTGGTAGCCGCTTTAATATTTGCAGGGAAGAACGTGGCAAGGTGTTTTTCAGCTACATACTTTGCGGAACGAAGTTGAATATCCGCTCTTGTGCAAAACTTAATATATTCCCAGGCTTCCTCAGGATGCCGTGCACCAGAGGGGATGCCAATCCAGACCGGTCCTGCCATAGTGGCTGGTTTTCCATCACGTGGAATCGGCAAAGGAGCAACACCATAATCAAGATGAGGAGCAAATTTTTCTATCTCCTGCACAAAACTGGATTTCTGGACTATCATAGAGAGTTGACCACTGAGAAAACCGTGTTGTGCACCATAGCCAAACGTAGCACGTTTAAAGATTAATTTCTTACCGCCAAGTTTTTTGAACAACTTAGCTTCCCATTCCAGTGCCTCAATGTTCGCCGGAGCAGTGAGGTTGACACGTGTACCATCTTCACTCAAAAATTTCGCACCTTTCTGGATAGCCCAGGTGAGAAAAAGAGGTGTGGGGAATGGACCCCAATATCCTGGGATATAGCCAGCCTGTTTGATACTTCCGTCTTCATTATAAGTAGTAAGTTTGACTGCGTATTCCTCAAGCTCATCCCAGGTAGCCGGGGGACGGTCAGGGTCGAGTCCAGCCTTACGAAAATGGTCCTTGTTCCAATAAAATGCCTCGGTCCCCACGCCCGTAGGAATAGCATACGTCCGTCCATCCCACATCATCTCTTTCCACAAAGCTGAAAAGATGGCGGAACGGTCATAACCGTCTCGTTCAATGAAATCATCCAGCGGTAAAAGAGCACCGCGAGTTGACCATTGAGCTACCGGACCAAAATATTCGAATAGGTCCGGGGGAAAATTACCAACAGATGAGGTAAGGAACTTCTGTTCAATTTCAAGAAACGGTAAACCGACAGGTTTGACATATATCTTATCCTGACTTTCATTGAACCATTTGGGAACAACAGGTTCAATATCCTCAGCACCAGTGACCTGCCAGAGCTGAAGCACAATTCGTCCGGGAGGCGTATCCTCCTTGGGTCGCACAAAAACAAACAGACCAATCACACCCAGAATGCCAATACCAAGAAAAATTCTACCGCTAAGTACTCTTATATATTCCCACATTTTTAATCAGCCATCTGGAATGAGTTAATATACCTGATACTCCTGAATCCCCATAATTCGGGCTAAATAACTTCCACAATTATTTTAAGACTTTAGGCACTCTGAGTGGTACTGGAATGAGACGATGGAACACATTAGTGTTTCTTTTTCCGGGATAAGGGAGTTCACCACTTAATATAACTGCTGTAGCTTCGCGACCAAGGCGGTGAGTATCATTTTCCAAAAGAACATAGGGATTCCCCTTTAGCACGTGGAGGTTTCTATAACTTCCCATACCACCAACAATTGGACGTGCTCGAGCAGGAAGGTCGGCTTTCTCTAAGGCATTAAATACTCCCGCAGCAATCATTTCGTCTGAGCATAAAACAGCATCAGGAACAGTTGTGGTTTTCAAAAATCGACTAAAGTATTGATAACTATCAGAGACCACTGAATCAAATGATTGATACCGCACACGCACAATAGAGTGCTCAGTATAAGGGAGTTGATTCTCAAGCAAGCCATCTTTAAATCCCTGCAACCGCTCAACACTTGTTGAGGCGTTATCAGTACGTGTTACGTAGACGAGGCGCTTACAATTCTTATCTTTCATAAATCTGACAAGCCGCCGAAACGCATTATAATCGTCAAAAGTTACAGCCGGGATTGGTGAGTTGGGAATACGACAGGCTAATAAAAGAATCCGTATTCCACGCTCCTGAAGGCGTAAATACAGCGGTATATTCGGATTCACCGTACGCTCATTATTATCAATTACAATAAATAATATTATTTTGTCGATGCCCTGTTTGACGAGGCGGTGTAAGTTTTCCGCCTCACGTTCATAGGAATTGTTGGAAAGACATAAGTTAATTTGCGTCTTCCGGCTGAACGCCTCTTCATCCACTCCAAGGATGATGTCGCTCATAAACAAGCCAGCACCATGCCCAAACACAACTCCGAGCTGATTTGCTGCGTTCTTAATTTGCCGTATGTCCTGACGTAGGGCAGCGTCTGCCACAAAGGTACCTCTTCCACGGCTTGTGTAGACCAGCCCTTCCATAGCAAGGTCATTGAGCACACGCCGTGCAGTTATCTTACTTACCTTGTACTTCTGTGTGATTTCAGTAAGCGAAGGCACCCGGTCGTGAGGTCGGAGTTGACCCTCAAAAATCTGAATAGAGAGCTCGGTTTTAATTCTGGCGTATTTATATGCTTTAGTACTGGCTTTGGGTCTCTTCACCATTCTTTATTCACTCCTTTGAAAATGGAGTTCGCGGTTGTGATAGCATCTGCCACGCCTTGTATAATCATCACGATGATGATATAGTAAACAATAATAATATCACTTTAAAAGTCACGTCAACTCTATCGAGCTCATCTTCCCCTGGATAAACAATGCTATTTAAATCGGAGACGTAATGTCGCCACACTAAATGGGTCTAAACGAAATATTACAGGTTGAACAGGAAGAACTTTATCAGAATCTTTTGGTATTTCATTTAAGGAACACAATGTAGCACTGAGTACAGGGCGATTGAACTTTAGTCTGACCCGGGAGTTTAGCCCTTCTACCTCCTTAACCCGGAGAATGTAGTCCCGGGTTGAGCCGAATTCCGCTTTCTTAAATGCAGTCACCACTACATTATCAGGCTCTATTTGGATAAAGTCATTGGAGCTAAGGGGCAGGCTACCCCTGAGTCCTGTTGTCCTTTCATCAGAGTAAAAGGCTACCGGAGAGATAACTGATTCCCGACAGAATTGCGTCGCAGTCGCTGAAGAAAAGGGACCCTGATTTGTAGTAATGAAGTATTCAAACACCATCAGGTCATCAGTCCCTGGTTCTGAATTCCGAATATATGTGCGACCAAAATCAGCGGTCCAGCCTTCAGTGGCGAATTGAACTACATTTGAAAAGAGCGTGGGATGAAGTGGATATACACTCTTAGCCTTCGCATAGTGTGGATTGTGAAATCTTGTCAGAGGAGGTTCTTCAATGTAAGTTGCCCTGCGGTTGAAGTTAATCTCTCCGACAGTCCAGTTGAAAGCCTGTCTGTTTGCCACGGTTATCCCAAATTGCTTCCCTTCTTGCAGATGAATACCATATTGACTCTGCACCGCACCCAGAACCGCACCAGGGAGGTAGTCCTGGGGATACGCATAGAACCCATCCGGTCCATCCACAAAGACTTGAAGTACAGAATCATCCAATTTAAAAGGAAACGCAAAACTGTAAAAATCAGAATGCTCTTCAAGGGGAACGTCAGGAAATTTGTTTCTATCCAGGATATGCTGAATATCAATTCTCTTTCGCTCCAGAGGAAGGGTAATGGTCGTCTTTGCCCAGAGTGAACCTTTGCGCTCAATAATAATCCGCCTAAAGAATTGACCCTCTTCTTTGTACACAATACTGGCAGTTTTGAATAAATCACCATCACCAGATTTCATAGTATCACTAAACTTTGTAATAATAAGGGAATTCATAGGTAATGGAGATTCCTTATTAACCAGTTCACGTCCAGTGGCAAGGTCAATCAGGCTCGTGATATAACCCAGCTCCGGGTCGCATTCAATCCGATAATAACGATTCTGGATTGTGTGAGCCCAGCTTCTTGAAATACGATTATTATTAGTTGGCTTGGTGACTGCTTTCTCTAAAGCATACCATTTATACCCAAAAGCAGGTAAATTATTAGCAGGAAATACAAGCCGGGAACCGTTATCCTCAAGCACGAACGGGACATCTTTATTCAATGAGGAATCCCGGAGAGAAAATCCCGTATTTTTTAAGGACAGAGGAATGGTACAGGTGACTACTGCATTGCGTGACCACTGAAGTGGATTAAAGACCAGAATTCCAGCACCGTGCGTATTAAGGCATTTTGCTAACTCTGATAGCCCAACATCTATGATACGCTCTGCAGTACTTCTGGCATCTTTGGCAAAACGTAGGGTCAATTCATTCTGCTGTAAAGAGGTCTTCTTAAAAATTGTCGGGTTAAAAAGCCCAATCCAGGCAGGGTCTCCACCACAGGTATGCTCACAGTGGAGGTAAAGTGACTTAAACCCCCGCGCAAGGTCATAATGATAATACGTCCCGATATGATGAATTGCATTAAAACTTGCGATTGACTCAGCGGACGGGAGCAATTGCT
Source organism: Candidatus Sumerlaeota bacterium (assembly GCA_021160705.1). Lineage (GTDB taxonomy): Bacteria > Sumerlaeota > Sumerlaeia > MWCT01 > JAGHBZ01 > JAGHBZ01. The sequence continues at coordinate 2,173 of JAGHBZ010000312.1, read as the reverse complement.
GAGCACAGCGCCCAAAAATGTTGCCACCGGGATTCCACAGACGAGCATCCCACAGACCGTGCCAGTTTCCTCTAAACACAGGAAACTCCCGTTCCCCTTGTTGTCGCTCAATTTCCTTGAAGAACTGCCTGGGTGTGGCGAACCGAATTTTTGGTTGGTGCCCGGCTTTATTCCATTTCCGCACTCCTTCTATCAGAGGTATATAATCCTGTGGTTGTCTGTTGTCGCCTAAAGCAGCGGTCAGCAGAAAAACTGTATAAGGATACCCGGATGTTTCGAGTTCCTTAATCGCTCTCAGAAAATCCTTCCCCTCATCAGGCAACACTCCACGCGCAGGGTTCCAGACATTATAGACACCCCAGAAGGAAATACCTGTATAACCATCGTAATCAATCCAGGTTAAAACAGATTGACCGTTTTTGCTTTCCCAGAAAAAGGGTTGGTGATTTCTGGGGATATACACACCGCCACTATGCCCAATGTTAACCCCTGTCAGGAAATATTTAATTCCAGCTGAGGCAAATACCCGGGGATATACATCACTATAACCCGGCACGTCATTCTGAATTACCGTATGGAAGGATATTCCGAGTCTCTCCTGCATACGTTGCATAGGATAGAGCAGGCGGTTTGCATCTTCTATTCCAAGCAGACCACTCCGCATATTGCAGTACATACCTGCCACCTCAATGCGCTGGGAGTGGATTAACTTTTTCAGGTGCTCAATTTCTGTGTCGGTTGAACGCAAAAGCCATTGTTCCAGTTCCCAGATACTTTCAATAGTCCAGTAGAAGTCCTCGTATCTGTCGCAGAGTTGAATTGCCTGGTCAATGTTATCTTTATACTTCATAGCCACTATGTCCAGGGAATCTGTGAATCCAATGTCCAGGTGTGTCATCGGTATGAGAAACACCTCTTTGATTTTAGTAGGAGTAACCGCCTCTGAATCACCCGCACCATTATCCTTATCCTGAGCAAAACATAGTGAATAAAATGCTATTTCGACCAAGATTAGAACTATGAATAGAGGGATGAATGTTGTGATACGTTTCATCTTTTACCCGGAATTAATACTATCCTACCAGATTTAAGATTCAATTTTTTCGCTTCGGTAGATGGTCTATCTTTTCACGTTCGCTATCTGTAATAGGTCTGGCGTGCAATTGTATCTGTTTGGTCTCTTTTGGTTTTAAACGCACCTCCCAGGCTTGATTGGCAACATTTTTGTCAAATGGAAAACGGAGTATACCCTCACAATTAATATAAAGTGCGGAATTCTCGCTGAACCAGGTCGTCTCCTCCTGTCTGCCCTGAAGTGGTAAAGGATGGATTTGATTATCTTTTGTTTTCACCGCCTTAACCTCATTTGAAAAAATAATAAAATAAGATAAATCTTCAGCAGTCCTGTTGTGCATTGTGAGAAGCAATCGGTCTTCGTAAAATTCATAAAGTATAGACGCTGTCTCGATTTCACAATAAAGCTGTCGTGGTCCAAGCTGACGAATATGTAAGAGTCGGGCAGGTCCCCAAAAGGTAGAGAAGAAAGCCCCGGGCATTCCTGAGGAGTAATGGGGTTCAAGAAATTCCTGTCCATTGACTTTAAGGCTCATAAGCCACCCATTACCGTCTATAAGTGCTTCATAAAGAGAAGTGGATACACTCCTGGAAGCGGGAATGAGATAAATCTCAAACCCGTCTGGCGGGAAATGGTCGGTACGAAACGGCACAGCAGGCAACCCCTCGGTGTTGTACAAATCCGCATAAGGATTACCCTCCCAGGCATAGCGAACATAACGTGGAGAGGGGACACGTGGGTGTGAAAGCACGACCTGGTTACCTTCAATGGTCGCATTGGCGTACCAGAAAACACCATCCTCCCCAGCAATAGCAAATCCACGAAGCGCTCCACAGTTTTTATTAACCAGTCCATTCTCCGCGTAATCAAAACTCACCCGAATAGTCGAGCCTTCAATTTTATGGGATTTATACGTTGGTCCATAACAGGGAATATTTTCGCCATATACTTTATGCCGTGCAAGAAGAGCAAGTCTGTTTGCCACATCACGCTTGTTTTTCGGATGTATATCATACCCATCCGCGGTATCAATAGTAACAGCCATCGCAGTACCCGGCACTTCCTGTGCCACTTTGTACTGCACTTCCCTCAACCAGG
>JAGHBZ010000252.1 GCA_021160705.1 Candidatus Sumerlaeota bacterium | reverse complement strand
CTGGAATTCGCTATTTTCTCCAGATGTAGCCCAGTCTGGGAGATTCTTGAGCGGGATATATGAGCCTACTGAGGCAATCAGGCGATTGTTAGGTAGACCGCCAAAGAGTTTATATGGGTCTTTCCCTTTTTTGCGATACCCCTGAGCAACAGACGGGTCAACAGGAATCCAGCCGTAGCGCGGTAGATAGAACTCAGCCCAGGCGTGATAACTCCACTTTTCAGGTGATACAGTGAACCCACCCACAAACCGCGCTGGAATACCAACAGCCCGACATAACGCAATGAAAAGATACGCATATTGTCCGCAATCACCGCCTTTTTTCTTAAGTGCGAATTCAGCAGTTCGCTCCTCTGGCGGATAATAGTAGTGCATATTATCAAGTAGCCAGTCAAAAATAAGACGGGCTTTAAAATAAGGGTTGACCTCATTTCCGACAATCTGTCGTGCCAGACGTTGGATTGCTTCGGTTTGTTTAAGAAAAGGTTCTTCACGGGTATAAAGTTTATACAGGCGACTTTTCTTGTTGTATTTGCCCACTTTTGTCGGGTCAATCTGATAAGCGACTTCGTAAGCAGTAAAGCGAATATGCCGCTTCAGGATAAACGAAGAGTTCTCGGCAAGACGTGGAGTCAAATTCCAGTATCCAATAAGGTTATTGTTTTCAAGCTCTCGAAACACGAGGTCAGGTGCAATGGAGCAGTCAAGGAGTTTAACATTCTGCTGATTGGGGCGTTCAATAATCTGAGCACTCCAGATGCGCAATTGAGGGACAGCATCCAGGGGAATTCCACGTTGCTGACAATGTTTGACGAGCTCTTCGCCGTGCAGAATAGAAACATCTTTGATTTTTAAGGTCAGGAAGATGTCCAGTTGTTGTGGGTTGCTAAGTTGAGGCTTGTATGCTTTGGTATAAAGATGCGCCAAATTCTGACACCCCAACCACAGAGGGAAAAATATGCAGTAAAGAACCAGCAATTTCGGGTAATGCTTCATATTACGACTCCCTGCTCTGTTGTAAAAGAAAAAAACTTAAACGATTCGGAGTTGCGGATATTATAGAAATAAAACATTTTGAAACGCAATGGTTATTGCTGAAAGAAGAAAGGATGTAGAAATCGGAAAAGTTGACTTTAGAAGAAGTGAGGTTCAATCAAGCGAAACACTCTAAACCACGGACGCATACTGAAAGAAAAATCTAATCAGCTACAGAGGACGCGGAGAAAAATCTTTTGTCCTTTGCTTTTCGTATTACTGTGTGGTTGGTGGAGTCCTGAAATTATCAGAGGGGAAGATTTTGCCGGGGTTAAGGAGATTTTTAGGGTCCCAGATTGATTTAATCTCCCGCATAATCCGTAATTCTGCCTCCCCATACTCAAGACTCAAATATGGCAATTTCATTATTCCAATGCCATGCTCGCCGCTGATGGTACCACGACGTTGAATAACCATCTGGAACAACTCAGGTATGGCTTGTTCTACGCGCGCTTTTTCATCTTTGTTATTTTCGTCAAACATAAAGTTCACGTGGAGGTTACCATCGCCACAGTGCCCAAATACCGCAATGGTGAGTTTATGCCTATCAGCAAGTTCTTTTATTGCCTTGAAGGTAGCGACAAGCTCACTCCGAGGAACTGCTATATCCTCATTGTACTTGGTCGGACCAAGTTGAAACAGAGCAGGGGAAAGATAGCGTCGAATCTGCCATAACGCCTCAATGGACTGTCTGTCGGTAGCAATCTCTACGTTAAGTGCACCAGCACGACGAGATAAAAACTCTCTTGCTTCGCTGCAGTCGTGCTCCACCTGTGCTCTCTTGCCATCAAATTCGATAAGAAGAACTCCCCTCACATCCTTTATTCTCTGGTCGTGTGAATAATCATAAGCACATTGAAGAGAAAGAGAATCAATGAACTCCAGTGCAGAGGGCACGAAAGCGTTTTTCAATAGTTCTATACCTGCACCAAGCGCAGTTATCTCATCAGAAAACGTTGCCAGTAGTGTGTATGCGGTCTCTGGTCTGGGCAATAGGCGAACTTTTATTTTTGAGAACACTGCAAGCGTGCCTTCTGAGCCTACCAGTAGACGGAGAATATCATATCCACTCACGGACTTCACCGCATCCGAGCCAAATTGTAGTACTTCGCCACCCATCCTGACCACCTCCAGCCAGAGCACATAGTCGCGAGTGACTCCATATTTCACACATCGTAATCCACCTGCACATTCAGCCAGTGTTCCACCAATAGAGGCAAACTCAGCAGATGCGGGGTCAGGGGGATAAAATAAATTCAGTCGTCCAGCAGCGTGTTGAAGCTCTGACAACACAACACCCGGCTCCACAGTAGCGGATTGATTTACTTCATCTATCTCAATAATTTTATTCATCTGCGTAAAAACGAGCGCAATTCCACCATAGACCGGCAGTGAACCACCACTCATTCCAGAGCCACTACCCCTGGGGTAGACTGGGATGTTCTCTTCGTAGGCAAATCTCATCACCTTGACTATATCATCGCGAGACCTGGGCAGCACAATTGCTGATGGAGGATATTTTCGTTTTGAAGCATCGTAAGAATAAACGACTTTTTCTTCTTCAGATGTCAGGACTTTTTCCTCGCCGATGAGTTGACGTAACGCAGTTAATTGCGAGGCTGTGAGAAGAACTTTGTGATTTTCTTTCATCATCTTAGCACAGGTAAAAATTATAAATAATTCTTGCACTTAAACAATAAATATCAAGGATAATCAGTTTAGGGATTAGACCTCAATTTCACTAAAGTTCAAGATGTGCTTTGTTATAGGCATATCGTGGTATTAATTTCCTTTCCGATTGAAGTGCAAACTCTCGCTATCTCAGAGCTATCCTGGTCTCCTGGTTTCCTGATAAATACTCTTTTTTTCTATAAGGAGACCAGGAAGCCAGGAATAGGAGTTGACCTGTGAAGCTCAGCTCTCACTTTCACATTTCAGAGATTTTGAGATTAGTGGTAGGGGATAAGGGTGATGAACCTTAATAAACCGACTGAACCGACTGAACCGACCTAAACCGACCAACCGGACACAACGGATTTCCTTGCACCCCTAAAATATGTAATACTCCTGCTGAAGAGAAAGAAATGGCTTTT
>JAGHBZ010000324.1 GCA_021160705.1 Candidatus Sumerlaeota bacterium | reverse complement strand
CAAGAGAAGATGCAAAAAATTCCGTTTTTCAAAGAGCGAATCTTTCAAGGATTAGCCAAAATCTTATGATTTAAAATCTATCACCTCAAAAAAGTGCTAAACTACAGTAATTTTAACCTTTTAAATTACCTGAGTTTTATTCTTGCAGGGTATGGGATGTTTCTTCTCGTCAAAGAAATTTACCCGAAGGCATTATGGGGTGCGGTATTCGCAGGGATTGTATTTGCATTCAATCTCTTTCGTGGAGTACGAGTTACTGGACATTTAACTATACTGCAACTACACTGGCTTCCTTTTGCCTCTATCTTTCTCCTTCGTTCTTTAACCACTCCCAGATTAAAGCATATTTTGCCCTTTGGTATTTTCACGTTACTTATCTTTCTCAGCAATTTTTATCTTCTTGTGATTGTATTTTTCTTTTATGTAGTTTTCATCACCTTACTCTTTTTGTTAAGGCAATTTAAGATTTCCTGGAGACACTTCAGTATAATTGCCATACTTATCATAGACCTTGCTATTATGATTCCCTTTATAATGCCTTATAAGACAATTCAAAACGAGCGCTTCAATATTCTGGACGATTCCCTAAAGAGCTCAGCTGACTTGAGAGGATATTTAATGCCTCCCACTCCAGAAAAAAAATTGACCTCACTTTCCGGGCTTCTATTAATGAAGTTAGGTGTTAAAAAAAGTAATCTGAGAGAAAACGTACTTTTTCTTGGTTATATTACTTTATCTCTTGTAGTGATTCGCATTTTTTGTCTTCTAAAAAAGTTATTGAAAAAAGTCCCGTTTGAAAATCCAGAAAAGATAGAGTTGTCCCTCTTAATATCGGCATTTATATTTGCCCTTTTTTCATTTGGGGCTTATTTCCCCCGGAACGGAGACCTCTTTGCTTTAAAGATGCCTTTCTATTATATGTACAAATATGTGCCAGCTTTAAGGTTCATCAGAGCACCAGCGCGTTTTGGTATTATAGTTATTCTCGCGTTCTCATTCTTAAGTGGGGTAAGTCTGCATCATATACTAACACAAAGGAAACGGCAACATAGTAAGTTCATAATCTTTTTACTGGTTTTCTTGTACACGTTCTGCATTGATTTTTATCTTGTCAAGCGAGTCAAGACTTTTAAAATTACAGACAACGCTATCTATAAGTATCTCAGAGAAGAGAAGCGGCGTGGCAACCATTATAACATCCTGGTACTCCCAACCACACCCTATCCGAATCGTCACGCTATGTTGTTCTCTACCTTCCATTGGCATTCTGTAATGACTGGCAATTATTTCCCTGGAACTTATAAACAGGACTTAAGGAGTTTTATGGACATAAAGCCATCTGTAGTTCTTCTGTTCGAAAAATATAAGGTAGACTGTGTAATAACAGAAACGCTTGAATTGGCTGAAAAGTTGAAAAAGATTAAATTTCTTCGATTTATAAAAAGAGATGGACGCTATTCTCTGTTTATGGTTGATAAGAAAACGCTCAACAAAGAATTAGCTGCCGAAAAGCAGAAAGAGATGGCTAAATTTAAATCTATTCCCAGCCGGAGACGTATAATTATAGGAAAAAGCCAACTGGATTCTATGTTCAGAATACGAAAATATAGATATATGCAAGAGCCAACAAAGCCGGGCTGGTATAAAATACGGAAATCCCCAGCAATCGTAATTATGCGACCACCTGGGATAAATCCTTATGAATATAGTATAATAGAGATAATGCTTTCTGCAAAAAGTGAAACGGACAATGTCTCAAGAGCTCAGATATATTGGGAAACAGATGAAGAACAATTTATGGACGAAAAGAAAACCTTTAGATATAAAGTGATATCAGACGGCAAAAAGCGAGTTTACAGGTTAGACTTAAGTGATAATTATCAATGGTTACATTATGGGAAAATCACTAAGTTACGGATAGATCTTCTTTACGGTAAGAGAAATATCTTTGAGATTTCGTTATTGCCTACTGAGAGTAAATAGAATCGAAGCGATAGTGCATTAGAGTACAGAAATTCTACGGTGTGTTATCTCGTTGATGTGGATAAGGTATGTTGCGAATCTCAAAGTCAAAAATTTTGTATTCAGTTGTTCCCGGGGTTAATTGCAACTTAAGGGGACCGACGAGATTTTCAGCGTCAATGGAGATGTAATAAGTATCTCGCCCGCCTTTTAGTTTCACCTCAAACGACTCTTCTCTCACCAGATGTTTTGATTCCGGGATGCCAAGCTTAAATAGCCTTTTGATATAGTCAGTGAAAAATCTTTCTTCAGTCCATTTGGTTGGAAGTCTATTATTATAGGAGACCTTAAGTGAAGTATCCACCGGGCTGTAAATGTCCAGACGAGCAATAAGCAAGGATGTGGGATTTTTTAACCTCACAGGAACCAGGAGCTCTGAATCTTGTTCAGGGAATTTTACTCCGAGATGTTCCGAAGAGATATAGAAAGACACACCTCCTGAGGGTTTTATTGTCCTCAAATCTTCGTTAATTTTAATATCAAATCGGATGTCTTTTGATGAGATGAATTGTTTTTTAAGGTAATTATGAGATATTTCCAGGGGGTTGAGTGGCCAGTATTCTAT
>JAGHBZ010000003.1 GCA_021160705.1 Candidatus Sumerlaeota bacterium | reverse complement strand
TGATATGCGCGTTATTTATGCACCGGATTCTCAGGGAACAACTTATACTACTGTTATTCGCTGGAAAGTTAATGATGGCTACGAGGATTCTACCAATTTAACAACATATACAATAACCGTTGTACCGCCTACGCCGACACCGACTCCAACGCCCACAGAAACGCCGACACCAACTCCTACACCTACTCCTACGCCAACTCTTACACCCACTCCTACACCGTCTCCTACAATCACACCCACTCCCACTCCTACGCTTACGCCTACTCCTACACCTACTGAAACACCTGTCCCAACTCCCACACCTGTGGTTCATTACACTTTTGACACCGGAGCTGAGGGCTGGCAGTCTATGGATAATATTCCGCCTTATGATATGCCCACAACCACTTCAGAGGGCGGTCATCTTGGTCTCAGCCCACAGGGCTCAACGAACTGTTTCTCTTACTGGTATAGCCCGGATGTGGGGATAGAGGATGGAAAACTTTATCGGGCGAGATGGAGAGTTGGCAGTAGTGTGACCAATCCTGATGAGTGCGTACAGTTCCGTCTGCGGGTTAACCAGAAAAGCGCGTGGTCTTGCTGGGATACTGTGAGTCATAACAGCTTCTACTCCAAACTCCCCTCTGCTACCAATCCTGAAGACTACGACGTATTCTTCAATCCTGTGGTCACTGGTACTGAAGATGCTCTGGTAGTTTTCTGTTTTGACATAATGAGTTTTGACCCCGGCGATGACACCTATTCCTGGCTTTACTTGGAGAAGTTAACGGTTGATGAATGTAACGTCTCTACATCTACAGAGATTATGCGATACGAGTTTACAGGCGGGAGTGAGGGCTGGCAATTTGCTGGTGCAGTCTCGCCGTATGATGAACCTATAACGTCTTCTACTGGTGGACATCTGGGGCTTTCGGCTGATGGCTCAACGAATTGTTTCTCCTACTGGTACAGCCCGGATGTTAGTATTGAGGATGGAAAAATATATCGCGCACGATTTGAAGCAAGCAGTAGTGTAACGAATGCCGATGATTCAGTACAGTTCCGCCTCAGGGTGAACCAGAAAGGAAGCTGGCAGGGCTGGAATCGTGTGGTCAATAGCTACAACCAGCAAGCACCATCTGCTACAGAGTGGAAAACCTATGACGTCATCTTCAATCCCAACGTTACTGGTACAAGCGACAATCTTGCAGTCCTCTCCTTTGATATCCTGAGTTTTGACCCCAACGACGATACCGCAAGCTGGCTGTTCTTAGAATCGCTGAGCCTTGAAGAAGTTACCATAATCCCTTGATATGGTCGGTTAGTCGGTTCAGTCGGTTCAGTCGGTTTGGTCGGTTGGTCGGTTAGTCGGTTCTGTCGGTTTTGTCGGTTGGTCGGTTTAGTCGGTTAAGTCGGTTGAGTCGGTTTGGTCGGTTGGTCGGTTTGGGAGAGCTGTTTGGAGAAGAAATGTTGAGCTGGCGTGGTTAAACCTGTTATGTTGGCATAATCGTTTTGAGGGTATGCGGACTCAGAGCTAATATAGGTCATATCACACAAACATTATGAGAAAAAGGCTATTACCCCACATTGGAGCAGTCAGTTTTTGTTTTTTTATTCTGGAAATATTACATCCTATTTATACCAGTGAGGCAAAGATGACAAAGAGACCAGATTTCTTTCCCATCTCAGTGTGGTATGGCGGTGGTAAAGCCCGGGCACCGATGCTTTCTACAATCACCGCTGATTCACGTGCAGAATGGAAAAAAGACCTTGAGCAAATCAAATCGTTAGGGTTCAATACTGTCCGAACCTGGGTGGACTGGTCACATTGCGAACCACGCCCTGGGGAGTATCATTTTGAAAACCTTGAGCTCCTGCTTAAGCTGGCACAAGAAGTCGGGCTAAAGGTTTTTATTCAGGTGTACGTTGACTCAGCCCCGGATTGGGTGGGTAAAAAATATCCAGACGCACAATTTGAGGCGCAAAGCGGTGAGAAAGTTTACTCGCAGACCGCCCCGGGTTTCTGCACCGACCACCCGGGCGTCCGCGAAGCAGTGCTCAACTTTTATACAGAAACCGCAAAGGTAGCAACCCGTTATCCCAATTTCTATGGCTGGGATTTATGGAGTGAACCGCATATCATCAACTGGGCAATTATCAATTATGTGCCCAACGCACAGTTCTGTTTCTGTCCATACACTCGTGCACGGTTTCGTTTGTGGCTGAAAGACAAATACGGGTCCCTGGATACGCTCAATAAAGCCTGGTATAGAAACTTTGAGAGTTTTGACGACGTGGAGCCTCCACGTTTTGGCACTATTCTGAGTTATACGGACTTTATTGACTGGAAACATTTTATAATGGAGAAGCTTGCAGAGGACCTGCGAATGCGTGGTGAAGCCATCCGCAAAGTGGACAAGACCCATATCCTCACTTCACATTCCGCAGTCCCATCACTATTTACCTCGCCATTGTGGGGTGAGGGCAACCCGGATGATTTCTTAATGGCAGAGGTAGTAGATTTTTACGGCACGTCGCTTTATCCAAAACATTCCTTTCCTAAATACCACTGGTCGTTGATTTATTTCATATCAATGGCGGACTTCTCACGTAGCGCTAATATTCGGAATGGTGGGTTCTACGTAGGAGAGCTACAGGCTGGATATGGTACACGTGGTGTAGTGGTTGGCAACCCTGTGACTGCTGGTGACCTGCGGAGCTGGATGTGGTCTGTCATTGCAAAAGGCGCTCGGGGAGTTCACCTGTATGCGTACTATCCTATGTCATCAGGGTATGAATCCGGTGGCTATGGATTGGTTACTCTTGATGGCAGTATCACGGAGCGGGCAAAGGCATCCGGGAAAATTGCTGAAATTGTGAGTAAAAATATGAATCTCTTCCTTAATTCTCGCCCGCTCAGGGCTGAGATTGCCCTGGTCTATAACCCGCTGGCTCAGCTGGTTGGTGGTGAACAGCACTCCGGTCCTCAGATGGCTCTTCGGGACTCTCTGCTCGGGTATTATCGTGTGTTAATGGAACATAATATCCCGGTGGACTTCATTCATCGGCGTGACGTTGAGACGCAAGACCTATCGCAGTATAGGCTTATCATTGTTCCCTACCCGATTATGTTTACAAGAGAAGCTGCTGAGGGGTTGAGGAACTATATCAAGAACGGCGGTTGTGTGGTGGCAGAGGCGCGCCTTGCCTGGAACGATGAGTCTGGCCATGCCACGAACATTATTCCCGGAATGGGTCTGGATGAGGTATTTGGCGTGCGTGAACTCAGTGTAGAGATGGCTGATGAGGTAAATATGCGTATTGCAAAGATTAATCATCCAGCGCTGGCAAAACTCAAAGAAGGCACAATACTTAAAGGTGCGTATTTCTCCGAAGCGCTCAAACCATTACCTCAGCGAGATGAGACCAGGGTACTTGCATACCTGGATAATGGTAGCCCGGTAATGGTCGCCTCTAAATTCGGAAAAGGAGAAACCATTTTTATCGGGACATTTCTTGGGCTTGAGCAGTATAAGAATCAGAATAAGGAAAATGAGCAATTTGTTCTGGGATTACTTGAGTGGGCAGGTGTGGAGCGAGCTTTTACGAGCTCCAGCGATGGCTGGGCGACGGCACCAGTAGAGATACGCCTCCAGGAGCACCCCGGGGGAAATCTTCTCTTTGCCATCAACCACTCTGAGTCTGAGCAGACAGTAAAGATTGCGCTCCGTGTGGATAGTAACGGGAATTACAGCATTCATAATATCATCACAGGAACCAGTCTTATCCAATCTGCGAAAGACAACACACTCAAAATAGAAATACCTATCCCGGCAAAAGACGCTGCGGTACTTAACATAGAATCCGCGGACAGCAAAAGAAAGCCGGGGAAATAAACGGTTATCTCAAAGATTTAGCCGTGATGGTAACTCCGGATTTTTTGAAATATATATACCGGTTCGAATACCACACAAATTACTTAGCACCTACCATTCATCCTCCAGTGATTAGTGCTAATTACTGAGCCGAGCTTTTTTCTGGACTTCTGCATTGCATTTATTACACTTCAAAGATTATATTATCTCTAAAAAAGCAGATGATTGATGATAAAATCGCAGGAGATTTATTTATAAAGAGGGTGTAAATGCCGATAC
>JAGHBZ010000412.1 GCA_021160705.1 Candidatus Sumerlaeota bacterium | reverse complement strand
TCTTGAGATTGGGGTCCACTTTACTACTATAGTAGGGAACACAATAAGGTTGCAGCATGAACAAATAATGGGTAATTTGTTGTCCAGGTATTGGGGAGCATTTCAGGACTTAGCAACCAGAAAGAGATTCGATATTGGTATAAGAGCTTAATTTTAGATACAGGCTGTCTTATTTTCGACACATTTCGTGTACTTCGAAGGAGGCAATAAAAGCGTATGAAAATTCTTTATCTATCCTTTTTTTTTGCTCCATTGAATTCAATGGCGAGTCTCCGGGCGATCAAACAAACCAAATACCTATTCAAATCGGGTATAATCACTTACGTTCTTACCTCAGACTTTCGGTTAATGCATAATTGCTCTAACCTGAAGCCAGAGATTCCAGATAAGTATATATATAGGGCAAAGTATTACGATATATTTAAGAATAGTCTGATTAACCAAATTTCACATAAAATCAAAGAACGATATCAAGCCTCTAGTTCAGCTTCACTTTGTCATAAAAGGAACGAATTACCATTGTTTAGAGTTGAAAGAATTAAACATTTCTGGTCAAATTTCATCCCTATATCGTTTGTTAGAATGCCTGATAGAACATTTACCTGGATACCAAGTGCCTACAGAATTGCTAGGCACATCTTAAATACGAAGGATGTGGACATTATATTTACCTCCTCCCCTCCCCCTTCAGCATCCATTTTAGGTTCGTTTCTTCAACGTAAGACAGGATTACCGTGGGTAGCTGAGTTCCGAGACCTCTGGAGTCTCAACAGCTTGGAAAAAAGAATTTTGATTATTGACTTAGCTGAGAGGCTCATTGAACGGCAGGTTTTGAAGAATGCAGCAGCCCTAGTTACAGTATCAGAGAAGCTCAGGCATCATCTGGAGTTACTTCATAAAAAGCCTACATATGTTGTCTATAACGGATTTGATCCTGAAGACTTTGCAGACAATATCCCATTATTAAAAGAGTTCACTATTACGTATACTGGCAGCTTGAGCTCTAAAAGGGATCCATCTCCTTTGTTTCATGCACTATCAATATTGCGAAAATCAGGTTATATTTCTAAGGACTTCTTTAGACTCCGCTTTATAGGAACTAGATATGAAGAATATATTACCAATCTTGCAAAATATTACAAAATAGAAGACATGGTTGAAGTGTATGGAAGGGTGAACTACAAGAGATCTATCAGAGCACAAAAAGAATCCACTTTGCTACTCCTACTAGAAGGCATGGATCCAGAATCTAAAGGGGTGCTGACTGGGAAAATCTTCGAATATATTGCCTCCGGTCGTCCAGTCTTAGCAATCTGTCACGAAAGAGGTGAGATTGCTCAACTATTACAAAAATGCAGGATCGGTGCTGTGGTAAACCAGCCCAGCCAGATCGCGACTTTTCTGATAAAGTGCCTGAACCGGTTCAGGCAGGGAGATTTTTATTTTGGCTTCCATGTTAATCAGCAGGAGATTGATCGTTATTCGAGAAAAAATCAGTCAGATACACTAGCAAACATCTTTCAAAAGCTTACAAATGGGGACATTTGATGGGCCGGTTAATCGCTATTATTCTCTCAAGCCTCACGCTCCCATACTTGCGTATTCAAATAATGGGACGCATGTTGTCCATTCCTGTCTTGCTTATCCTTGGTTTAGCAAGCCTAAAAATAATTCGTCTCGCTATTATTCAGGATAGGAGCCATAAAACGGTAAAAATTTGCAAATGGATTGATCTGTTGCTCTATTTATTTGTGATTTGTAGCTTTATTTCTACGATATGTATCTCACATCATTTTATATTTCTTGCTGAGTTGAGTGTCTATGTGTGTTGTTTCTTATATATTACAAGGTTAAATATCCGCATTGGCAGTAGGTTGGAATACATTAATGTTTGTTTTATTATTGTCACATTAACAGCGACCGTTATCGGCTTTTCAAATTATTTCGCTGGCATCACATATTCCTTTTCATTGCTTCCCACAGACAGGGCGATTGGAACTAGAAATTCTGATGTGTTTTTTGCTAGCTCTGGTTTGTGTTTTGCCATTCCTTTAATATTTTACTCGAAATACACTAATATTTCACCACGTTATAAATGGATCATTAACTTAATGGCAATCCTGTATGTTTCACTTTTACCATTAGCTGTTATTTCCTCGTTTTCAAGAAGTTTTAGTGTTGTTTCTTTTTTATGCATAGCTTTTATCTTTTTAGTTTATCTACGTTTAGAAGGAAAATTCATTCATCGTCGAATGATTGTTATTCTTGCTTTGGTGTTTATTTTTTATGAGTCTCTTCATGAGGCAATCCAGTTAGGTAGTTTCAATATCCTTATGAGTCGTTTTAGGCAACTTGAAGAATCAGAGAGAATAAATCTAGCTATTGAGGCATTCAAACTCGGTATTCAGAATCCTTTATTTGGAATAGGATTAGACAATTATTCGATGGTAACAAATTTGTTTACACTCGGATCACATTTACCTTATGCTCATTGCCATAATAGTTATCTTAATCTATTTGCAGAGATGGGAGTACCCGGGATAACTATATATTCTCTCTTTATTTTCTTGCCGTTGTATGCTTACAGTAAGCTATTAGGACAAATGCGCAGAGCTTTGCCCGGATACAAGTTGATTTACCTGAGCGGTTATTCTGTTCAACTTTTCATTTGCCTAGTCTCATTCACTTCGGCTTATTATAATTATTGGTATTTTTGGCTCTTGGCAGCGATCAGTGTACTTTTTTTACGAATTATAACTTTGTCAACTTTCTGTAGAATAAATGGCTCATTGACATAAGCTGTGGATTACTCGAAAGGACCCGTGTTTACAGGAAAAAACTTTAAAGTGTTCGAAAATGTAGTGCATTCCCTCACCTGTTTGGAAAGCCCTTAATTGTGTCAAAGGTTTGCAAAAAGGTTGGGTCATGTTTCGCGTGGCGTCTTATCGAAAAGGACATTTCGCTTCGAAACGGCACCCTTGGGGACAACGTAAGAGGCTTGTGAAGCGGAAAATGTCCTGGTTGATCACCCGGTTACTGGTCACCGCAATTCCATATCCAAGGTGGAAGAGCCAGAGAATCGCACAATATTAGGAAAATAGAAATTAGGTTTCAGCATGAGCCGTCTTTTTTTTATCACCGATAATCTACATTATCACTGCGGAGATTATGTAGTCCCGAAGGCTGGTAATATCTCCCTTTTTATAGCCGGCTTTCATACTTATTTTCAGGAAATCGTCTTATGTGTTCCTATGCAAGAGCTGGATAAATCCCTATTGACGCCGCTGGAGTGGCCCCACAAAGTCCGCTTCGCTGGGTTAGCGCCGTACGAGACAGTCTTGGAATATGCAAAACGTCTTCCCAAAATGTTATGGCACAATTTGCCCGTGTTCTGGCGAGAAATTCGGCGTGCGGATATGGTCTGGATTCGACTACCGGCTGCTAATGGAATCTTTGCCTTTATGATAGCCAAAGCTTTACGCAGGCCGACTGTAGTCTTTCTCGTGGGAGATGCAGATAAAGTCTCTGCTACAAATCCACGCTACCGGGGCTGGCTAGCCTGGCTACGAAAGGTGGGGGTGTATGTTGACTGGAAAGTGACCGTTTTTATGGCTCGGCGTTCCCTCGTGTTTGCTTATGGTAGTGAACTCGCAAACAAATTACGCCAGGCTGGATGTTCAGATGTAGAAGTGAGTTTTACCAGTTTGGTAAAAGATGAGGACCTTAGATATCCTGATAAGACCTCCGCTCTTGCACTGCAGACGCGCCGTGTCCTCTTTATAGGACGCTTGTCAAGGGAGAAGGGGGTACATATTTTATTTGAGGCGGCCTCCCTGCTGGGAAAAGACGGATATCGGTTGCGCCTCGACATTGTAGGAAGCGGGCCGGATGAACGCAATCTAAAATCTTGGGTAAAGGCTCTGCCGGCGGATGTATTGGTGAAGTTCTGGGGATATTTACCTCACGGCGAGAAGTTTAACCACTTGATTAAACAGGCTGAAGTATTCGTTTTGCCCTCGCTTTCTGAGGGAGTGCCGAAGGTGCTCTTGGAAGTTATGGCCAAAGGGGTGCCTGTGGTAGCCTCGGAGGTAGGGGGGATACCTGATCTAATTACACACAATCACAATGGCTTGCTCGTTCCCCCGAGGAATCCGCAGGCACTGGCAGAAGCAATCAAGGTGTTGCTGGATGACAATCAGCTGCGGTCAAGGGTCGCCTGTGGTGCATTCCATTTTGCTCAAGAGCATACTCATCAGAAACAGGTTGCAAGAATAATGGGGCAGGTGCATGAGTACCTATCACAGCAAAATCTGTGGCAACAAGGAATAAGGGATGCTTGAGCTCATTTGCCGTAACTTTTAGTTGTAAATGGTGAAAACTTAAAGAAGAGACTTGTTGAAAAAAGGTTGATTTTGCCAATGAGCTTACAGCAGGAAGATAAGCACAAAGAATTGCAGATATAATTTATAAAAGTTTGCGGAAATAAGATGGAAGTGTGGTTCTGGATATCTTTGACTTCGCTGATATATGTATACTTTGGATATCTTGGCTTTTTAAAACTAATAAGCATTGTCAAAAAGGTAAGAACCTGTGACACAGCAGTCTATAATGATTGCCTTCCTATTGTATCCGTGATAGTAGCCGCCTATAACGAAGAAAAATCTATAGGTAGAAGGGTCAAAAACCTGCTTGAACAAGATTATCCAAAAGATAAATTAGAAATTATTGTGGCATCTGATGGCTCAACGGACAGAACAGTAAAAATTGCAAAACAGTTTGAAAAATATGGAGTTAAGATTGGAGTTAAGATATTAGATTTTAAGCAAAATAGAGGAAGAGCAGCGGTTCAAAATGATGGAGTAAAAGAAGCTAAAGGGGAAATAATTATTTTTACTGATGCCGAAAC
>JAGHBZ010000327.1 GCA_021160705.1 Candidatus Sumerlaeota bacterium | reverse complement strand
TGCTGACCTGTTTGATGTAACTGATATTCAAACAGAAATCTTTGTTTTCTTAAATCAGAAACTTGATTTTGATTTTTCAATGATACTTTTTCGGGCTACTGACACCGTTTGCCACTCTCTATGGTAACACAATCACAAAATACTTAATATTTATAAATACATCGATACAAAAATCGGAGAGATTATAAAACGTTGCCCTGAAGCGAATTTTATAATCATGTCAGACCATGGATTCACATCACGTAACAGGACGTTTTATATTAATAACTGGCTGATGCAAAAAGGCTATTTATCTGTGAAAAGGAGCACCACAACTGAAAAGTCCCGAATTGAGAAGATTTCGGTGCTTGAAGGGAGGAAAAAGACCCAGTCCAGTTTAACAACAAAAATTATCCTTCATAAATTAGGGCTGAATTATAATACTCTTAGAAAGTTTATACCACCGGGGATTTTGAAAGCTGCTGGATATTTTGTCCCACAACGTATAAAACAACTTATGAGCAACTTATCAATAGATTTTGAAGTAGAGTGGAGTAAGACTACCGCTTATGTCCTCAGCTTGTTTGGCTCTGAAACAAGAGCTATCGCAGTCAATCGCGAATTAGTGACATCTCAACACTATGATGAGTTCGTCCAATCTCTTATAAAAGAATTAGAGTCCATTGTGGACCAAGAGGGAAATAAGATAATTAAAAAAGCCTACAGGCGTGAACAGATTTACAGCGGACCTTATCTAATTGACGCCCCAGACATCATATACGAACTGATGGACGGAATTGGGCTTAGCCAGACTTGCGATGCTGAACATTTTATCCAGAATATAGACCCGCCCATAGGTATGCATCACAAAGATGGCATATTAATCTATGGAGGGGAAGATTTTGAGACCACTTCTGAAAGACGTAGATATTCTATTATGGATTTAGCCCCAACAATTTTACACTACTTTAATGCTCCCATACCTGAGCAGGTCGATGGCAAAGTACTATTTGATATTTTTGCGAAAGACTCACCTCCACAAAAACGCACACCTAAATTTGAAACAATGATATATACCGATGCGGAAATGCCTCAATTTCCTGAAGCTGACGATGAGGTAAGGAAAAGACTGGAGGGATTAGGGTATATATAATTTTACCACTCCCGAACGTTGGCTGTGACACTGCCAATGAAGATTAGCATAATTTCACATAATCTGTCTGAGAATTGCCTTGGTCGGGCGTACATTTTAGGCAAAGCTATTAGCAAATTCGCTGAGGTCGAAATCATAGGCACTCAATTCGGTCCGAATATCTGGGAACCGGTCGATACAGGAGAGTTCTCGTATAAATCTATAAAATGTCGGAGTGAATTATTTAACCCGAAGGTCTTCTCCAGGGTCTGCAAGCTGATAACTGGGGATGTGATTTATGCAGTGAAACCCAGACCTACCAGTTATCTTAGTGCGTTACTGGCTAAGATAAAGACCCACAAACCCCTCATCCTGGACATCGATGACTGGGAGATTGGGTTTCATTTAGCTGATGGCTATTTAAGATTCTTTGTCTGGACTGTGCTAAATGCATACCTGATTAACGGTCAACTACTAACCGCTATTACGTCAACACTTACACGATGTGCAGATTATATAACGGTCTCATCAAAATTTCTGCAGAAGAAATTTGGTGGAACTATTGTCCCGCACGGCAGAGACACTGATGAATTCAACCCCTCAAAATTCAATGGTGATAAAATCCGACAGGAGTTTAATTTGGGGGATAAAAAGATAATTATGTTTCTTGGTACACCCCGCGCCCACAAGGGGTTGGAGGATATTATTAGTGCAATCAAGAAACTTAATCGGCAAGATGTTCAATTTGTTATTGTAGGTGCCGGCTCAGAACCAAATTACGAAGCATTATTACTTAAAAATGCCGGGAATATCCTTACTCTAATACCAAAACAACCTTTCCCTCGCATCCCAGAGTTTTTGTCTGTTGCAGATGTCGTCGTCTTGCCACAAAAAAAGTCACCCACTGTCTATGCACAAATCCCTGCTAAGCTCTTTGACGCTATGGCGATGGCTACACCCATTATTGCTACTGCTGTCTCAGACTTACCTCAAATTCTGGACAATTGTGGTATTATCGTTCCACCTGATGATATTGAAGCTCTGGCTAAGAACATCAATTTTATACTCGATAACCCACAGGTGGCTCAAGACTTAGGCAATAAAGCACGTCAGAAGTGTATCAAATATTACAGCCTCAATACGATGAGCAACATCCTCAAAACAATTATTAACCAATTAGTTCCCACTAAAGCGGTAACTTAACTAAGTGAAACGAATTCCTAAACCCTACCAGGGTTGTATAAATGCCTTTTTCTTTAAACTCCTTTTCTTGTTTAAACCCACTGACACAAACCTTTTAGCACGAAAAGGACATCCGTATCACGTAACGTCTCTGGTAGCAGACCTATTCAGAGACTGACCAGAAATATTTTGGAGTTACCGACTCACGATAAACTGCAAGTAGGCATGCTATCCTGTCAGTTTTTCCTACATCGACGGTCTTTGCTTAAGGTAGGACATAAGAGCATATATCAACTCTCTTTTATTCTTAATAAGTTCATAAAAACTTTCTGCACTCTCTCTATGTGTTTTTTTACACCAAATCTTCTGATAACATTTTCCCGTGCCGATTTCCCCATCTCTAAAATTCGCCTCGGTTCATCCAGAAAATAGAGCATTGCTCTGGCTAATTCTTCAGCTGAATCTTCATCAACAAGTATTCCGTCAACGTAATTTTCAATTATATCAACCGGTCCACCTGAACGAAATGCAATAGCGGGTCGTCCCAGAGCCATCCCTTCTACCAATGTCCTTCCCCAGGGTTCTTCCTTAGAAGCATTAACGATTACATTAATTCGTCCGTATATATCCGCCATATCTGTTTTCCAATCATCAAACTCGACTATTCCCTCAAGTTTATTTGTTTTCACAAACTCCCGAAGGTCTTCTAACAAATGTTCAAACCCGCGTCCTGGTTTCCCAATAATAAGAAAACGAACATCTCTGTGGGATTGAAAGACTTGCAATGCTGCCGCTAAAAAAAGGTCGTATCTTTTCCAGCCGACTATCTGCCCGACCATTCCGAAAACTACATTCTCTCTGATTATATTAGGTAAGACCGGGAGTTCATTTGTATCTAATGGATTTGAAATAACTTCAACAGGGCAAGTTACCCGAGTGGTGGAGAGAAATCTGTCGCGGACTGTACTGGAGATACACACAATTGCACTGGAAAACCTTGCAACCATAAAATTCACCAATCGTTGTACCCAATATGGCGGTGGAATATCTCGGAGATGCCATACTACTGGAATACCCCTGAGCTTCCCCACAAGCCCAAAAACTACCAGAAATGTCATTGCTGAATTGATATGAATAAGATTAATCTTTTTCTTCTTCACAAATTGCCAGCATTTTATAAAACACCTCAAGTCCTCCCACAAGTGGAGAACTCTCTCTCGCAGTGTATTTGAGGTATGTATATGTTTTCGTAAAAATACTTCAGTCTCAATTCCAGCTTTCTGACATTCCTCAATAAAACGTCCATATTGAATACAGGTAGCAATTGGATAGAACGCTTTTAGGTTCTTAATTAACAATAACAGACTCTTTCCTGCACCCCCTAAATAGTAATCATGTGATACGAACATTACTCTGGGGAGCGTTTCCTTCCTTGTAGTATCAGAGTTGGTCATCATTAAAGTAATATCAAAAGATTTATTTTACACTTTAAAATTGCTCAGTTATCATAGTAATCCTAAGTTTATTGAATATTCTGAATCAAGTAGATTCAGACAATAAAACTTCTGGTGAGTATTCTGATAGATGCGAATAGGTATAGACGCAAATAGCCTTTCAGACCCGAAAAGAACTGGAATTGGCAGATATAGTTTTGCGGTGCTTGACCAGCTCTTCATTATAGCCCCTGAGAATGAATATTATCTTTATGCCGCCCAGCCCATTGACCAGAGAGTAAAACAGGAGTGGAGCAGGTATGATAATGTGATTTTCAGAGAAGGTAATTTCCCCAGCCGATATGTGTGGCAGCAATTATTTTTAGCCCGGTGGCTAAGACAGGATAAAGTGGACGTTCATCTTGCACTGGACGGACTACTTCCATTAGGCTCCTCCATTCCGTCTGTGACGATTGTCCACGACTTAATCTGGTATCGCTACCCTCATTCTACTGCGCCACACGTCCGCTGGGTATATCGACTTCGGCAGAAATCATCTGCCAGAAAAGCTCGACACTGCATTGCTGACTCAAAGGCGACAAAATCTGATTTTCTCAAATATGCCGGTATAGCCTCGTCGAAAGTTACAGTGATTTACGGTGGCGTGGAACCCAAATTTAAGGTGCAAAGTGAAGAAAAGATAACTCAGGTCTTAAAAGAGCACAATGTTTGTAGACCTTATATC
>JAGHBZ010000125.1 GCA_021160705.1 Candidatus Sumerlaeota bacterium | reverse complement strand
CGCTGTATTCATCAAGGGAGGTAACTTTTTTGCGATTGACCTCAACGATGAGGTCACCTTCTTTAATACCTGCCAACTGAGCGGTACTCCCGCGTTTCACACCAGTAACTACAACACCCTCTGCCCCTTTAGGTATGCCGTATTTTCTCCGTAGTTCATTATTCAGTTCTGCGACCGTGATGCCAAACTTTGAGTGAGTGAGTTCCGCGCCACCACCAATAGCCTCAGATATTTCTGCTGGTTGTTTACCAATGGTAACATCCAGTGTTTTACGGTGCCCATCGCGAATGACTACAATCTCAACTTCAGTTCCGGGTCGCATAAATGCAATCATATTTCGGAGTTCATCAATGTCTTCAATTTTATCCCCATCTACCTCTACAATGACATCACCGGGCTGGAATCCAGCCTCCTCAGCAGGCGAGTCTGAGAAGACCTGAGTGACAAGCACACCTTTATTGTCTCTAATTTTAAATTCTTTTGCCAGTTCAGGGGTAAGATTCTGTATACCAACGCCCAGCCAGCCCCGGATTACTTCTCCATAGGTGATAAGTTGTTCCATAACACTTTTTGCCATATTGATAGGAATGGCAAACCCGATGCCCATATATCCTCCACTGCGAGTGGCAATGGCATCATTAATTCCAACGACCTTCCCTTCAAGGTCTATTAGAGGCCCACCAGAGTTGCCGGGGTTGATTGCGGCATCTGTCTGGATAAAGTCTTCGTAGCCCCTATCTTCCGGGCTTCGTCCGGTAATCCCGATTGACCTGCCTTTAGCGCTGACGATACCAGCGGTCACTGTGTAATAGAGTTCAAACGGATTTCCGATAGCCACTACCCAATCGCCGACCCGTAATTTATCTGAATCGCCGAGTTCTGCTTCAGGCAGGTTCTTACCTTTTATTTGCAAGACTGCCACATCCGTTTTGGGGTCTGTACCAATAATTTTCGCTTTAAAAGTACGTTTGTCCGAGAGCATAACGTTTATCTCATCAGCACCTTCAACTACATGGTTGGCTGTCAGGATGTAGCCATTTTTCCCATCAACGATGACACCTGAGCCCAGTCCTCTCTGGGTGTATTCTCTGGGTTCGCGCTGTGGGAACCTATGACGGAAAAACCTGTCAAGAAAATCATCGCCCCAGAAATCCTTAAACGGGTCGAAAAAATCCTCCGGAATACTCCATTGGGGTGCCGCAAATCTAACCTTTTTTATTGAAACAATACTCACGACTGCAGGTTTGACCTTTTCAGTCGCCTCCACAAATGCGTCGCTCAATGCACGCAAATACTTCTTACCACTGGCTGCCAGCTCCTGAGGCTCTGGATTTCCAAGTCCAAAACTCTGATAAACTGGCAGTGTGAGCAAAACAATCAGAAACATTATAGCTACGTGCCACCTTCTCATAGCTATCTCCTCCTTTCTCAGGTTATACCATTAAGACGACTTTTAAGTCAGAAAAGTGGTTTGGTAATAACGGCAAAATTTTGACTTTTTTCAGAGCAATGAGCTAATCCGTGGGGTGAAAAAGGAGATTTCTTTTTGGAGCATTAACCCGTGAGGAATCTTAAGGATTTTCAATCTTTTTATTGGCGATGAGGAGCTGACCAAGTGAGACCCCGCCATCATTAGGGGGTACAACTTTATGTATCAGCACTTCAAATCCTGCTGATTTTAGCCGTTCCATACATTCTGTCATCAACAAATAGTTTTGAAAACAACCACCACTGAGTCCAACAATATGTATCCCGGTCTGTTTACGAGCAGCGATGGCAACAGATTCCACAATTGAGGCGAGTGTATGATGGAATCGGCGTGCAATTGTCTGGATTCTTTGTCCCTGTGTAATGTCGTCAATCACTGCCTCAATCAGGGGGCGATAGTCAATTCTTATCGGTTCTTCGTCAATGAAAGAATATGGATAAGTACCATCGTCCTTGGAGAAGGAAGCCAAAAATTCCAGTTCCATCGCCGCCTGCCCTTCATAGTTAACAGTGCCACGAACTCCCAGAATCGCACTGATTCCATCAAATAATCTTCCCATACTTGAGGTAAGTGGTGAATGGATTCCCCGGTTAATTACCTGCTGAAGTATATGCCATCTCCGGGTGTCAATATTGCGGGTAAAAGGAATGTCAAGTCCCCACATCTCCTCACCAAAGACCGAATAAAGATAAGTTGCACCCATTCGCCAGGGTTCTTTAATAGCCCGGGTGGCACCGGGCATACGTACGGGGAGTAGAGTAGCAAATCGGCGGTAGGAACTCAGCCCGGCTATAAGTACCTCACCACCCCAAACGGTTCCATCATCGCCATACCCTGTGCCGTCAAACGCAATACCAATGATTTCTGTATCAAGACCATATTCTGCCAGCAGACTCCCAATATGAGCGTGATGATGCTGGATACCAATCCCTGGTAGTCCTGTCTCATTCAGGGCATATTTTGTGGACAGGTAATCTGGATGCAGGTCATATGCTACGTAGCGCGGTTCTAACTGAAACAAAGACTTAAAGTCCTGAATCCCCTGTTCAAATGCTGACAGAGTCTCGAGGTTTTCTAAGTCGCCAAGATGATGACTCAGGTATGCAAAGTTATTTTTTCCGAAACAGAACGTGTTCTTAAGCTCGGCGCCCACAGCCAGAATATCCTTTACAGGGGATGCAAGTTTAATAGGCTTAGGGGCATACCCACGGGAACGCCGTAATATATATTCTTGCCCGTTAATTATCCGTACAACAGAATCATCTACCCGGCGTTGAATTTTCCTGTTATGCACCAGGAGATAATCAGCAATTCCTGCCAGACGGCGTAGAGCATCAGTATCCTCGTAGGCAATGGGTTCCTGGCTGAGATTACCGCTCGTCATTACCAGCATACGCAGTCCTGAGTCGTGAAATAACAGGTGATGAAGCGGAGTGTAGGGAAGCATCACACCTAACCAGGGATTGCGAGGTGCCACGTCATCTGCGATGGGTGGCTCAGGCGCAGGGATACGTTTTCGCACCAGAACAATCGGGCGCTTATACGAGAGTAGTATATCTCGCTCTGAGTCATTGATTTCACAATATGAGCAGATGGTCTCTATGTCAGGCATCATAACAGCAAAAGGTTTATCTTCGCGATATTTGCGCCCTCTGAGACGACGAACAGCGTCTCTGTTCAGGGCATCGCAGGCTAAATGATACCCGCCAAGCCCTTTCACTGCTATAATTGCGCCTTCTCTGAGTAATCGTTGTGCTTCTTTTATTGGGTCAGGGGTGTTCAGTTCCGCTCCACTATGAGTGAGCAATTTAACCTGCGGACCGCAGTCCCAGCAGGCATTAGGTTGTGCATGGTAGCGACGCTCGGCTGGCGAATCATATTCCTGCTGACACCGGGAACACATACGGAATTCACTCATTGTAGTATTATGTCGGTCGTAGGGCACGCCTCTGATTATGGTAAATCGGGGTCCGCAATTTGTGCAATTAATGAAAGGATACTGATAGCGTCGGTCTGCCGGGTCGAATAATTCACGGAGACATTCATCGCAGGTCGCAATATCAGGTTGAACCTGTATGGTTGCTGACTCATCCCGGGACTCGCTCTGGCGAATGCTGAATTCATTTATGCCTTTTGGCTCCACGGTTCGCCTGACGAGGGATTCAAAATGTGCAAGCTCGGGCGCCCTGGCTGGGAGTAATTCTAAAAATCTGTTTATTTTTTCTTCTGAACCCTCAATGTGAATAACTACACCTTCTTTATCGTTAAGTATCCACCCTTTGAGTCCGAGTTCATTAGCCAGTCGATACACAAAAGGACGAAACCCGATTCCCTGTACCCTACCACGAATCTTTATTCTGGATGCTGTGATGTCGTTTGAAATTTTCATAATGATTAATAGTCTTGAGATGTCTTAACAAATGCGGGGAAACTGGTCTGTGACAAGCATATCAACAATCCGATGTCCACTTACCCGAGTCTCCATAACGACCTTTCCCGGATTATTGGACGTGACTTCGCCTATGATAGCAGAGTCCTGACCCAGCGGATGAT
The DNA here is from genome assembly GCA_021160705.1 of Candidatus Sumerlaeota bacterium. Taxonomy (GTDB): domain Bacteria; phylum Sumerlaeota; class Sumerlaeia; order MWCT01; family JAGHBZ01; genus JAGHBZ01. The sequence continues at coordinate 2,988 of JAGHBZ010000125.1, read as the reverse complement.
TTTTCAGGATGCTCAGGACGTGCTCTGCATCCTCGCTGGCAACGACCATTACTACTTTACCTTCATTTGCGATATATAACGGGTCAAATCCAAGAAGTTCACATACCTCGCTGACCTGAGGTTTAATTGGAATCGCCGACTCAAAGAGCATCACACCAAACTCCTTATCAAGAACCATTTCGTTAAGCACTGTAGCCAGTCCACCCCGAGTTGGGTCGCGCATAAATTTAATCCGGGCACCACTCTCCAGCACTGTGCGGATTAAATCATTCAGTGGTGCACAGTCGCTCTCAATGTTCGCCTGAATATCAAATTCGTTTCGTGCTACCAATACTGCGATGCCATGGTCACCAGTGGTTCCATTAATGATGATTTTATCACCCGGGACAATATCACCTCCGGGGAAGTTTTCGTACAATATTCCAATGCCTGACGTGTTAATGAACAGCCGATGAGCAGCACCACGTTCAACCACTTTAGTATCACCCGTGACCACGCTGACTCCGGCTTCATCGGCGGACTTCTTCATACTTCGGACAACTTGCTCCAGCACAGCGAGTTCCAGTCCCTCTTCAATGATAAAACCACAACTAATATACATCGGTTGTGCACCCATTACGCTCAGGTCGTTTACTGTGCCATTGATTGCAAGACTCCCAATATCTCCACCAGGAAAAATCAATGGGTTAACCACATAGGAGTCAGTGGTAAATGCAATACGGTTGCCCTGAATATTGAGCAATGCGGAATCAGATAATGGTTTTAGCTCCTCACTTGAAAAATATTTAAGGAAGAGCTCGCGAATCAATCTCTGCATCCACACCCCACCGTTGCCATGTGCCATCTGTATTTTTTCATCTTTCTTCATTTTTCTCCACCAGCAATTAATTCGTATATCAATATTACCATCGCTATACCCAATCATTCCATAGAAAACCAACAGGATGTTGAAAATTGAAGAATAAATCTTTGCTTTTGTGTTGTTGCAGGCATATCGTAGTATTAATTTCCTTATTCTAATTGAAGCGAAAAAATCTTACTATTTCTGAGTTATCCTGGTCTCCTGGCTTCCTTATTGATACGCTTTTTTCTATAAGGAAACCAGGAAGTCAGGAGATGATGTTCTTTCCTTAACTATCCTTTTTGATTTTCAGAATTTCCTGGCTGGGGTATATGGCAGAACCCGGGGCTATCTAAGGAACACTATCTCATTGCTAAATAATCATCTTGTACACAGATTCTATCTTTGCAACATAGCACTTTGCTCTCTATATAATTCCACTCTAATTACTTTTCCATAGAATCCCCAGAGACACGGGTAATTGAAATTTTAGATAAAAATCTGTGGATTTGAACCTTTTTAGACAAACTCACGTCTTTTCACCTGTAAGAGGTTATAATTTGCTGAGCGAACTGTATTTTAGGCACACCCGGAAAGAGAAATGAATTGACCTGTGGGTATTCAGTATGATACACGGATTTCTTCATCAGTGTTTTTCAGGTTTGAGACTTAAGCAAAAAAATGAACTGTGAAGAGTCAGGAGACAATACTTCACTCAAGGAGCACAGAAATGAGAGGGAAAAATTCAGCCACCTTATTCTTTCACGCATCGTTTCGGGGGTTTTCGCAAATCTGTATCGTAATGGTAATGTGTTTAGTAGTAATTCCATCACTTCTTCCGGCAGATGGTGTTACTATAATCACTCATAGCTGGAATCCCAATATTGCAGGGGAGCCGGCATGGCTTTCTGCGATGCGCGATGCTATTTCTGAGGATTGGCTTGCCGGGGAGCAGAACTTCGGTAAGATTACCGTCACTGGCACACTTGGCTCGCTAACTGCAACCTGCGACCCCTGGAATGTGGGGCTTTCTTCTTCATCCACAGGAGAGATTATTATTATCCTGGACTGGTCATCAATTGCCGACCATCTGATTACACATATACCAGCTCAGGACGTTGCGGCGGTAGTCGCTCCAAAGATTCTTGAGTCCCAGCACGGCAAGAGACCACTTGCAGAACTCCCCATCCACCTGATTGGGCATAGTCGTGGTGGTGGACTGGTCTGCGAACTCGCACGACTGCTCGGCGAGAAAGGTGTGGTGGTAGACCATCTCACCCCGCTTGACCCACATCCGCTTACCTCTGATGACCCACAGCCCGGATTTCCATTTCCTGACGTCATTGATACTCCCGCCAAGATTTACGAGAACGTGCTCTTTGCGGATTGCTATTATCAGGAGATTGCATATCCTGAAGGGGAGTATCTTACGGGTGCGTACAACCGCGAATGGACAAGCCTACCTGGTGGTTATCATAATAATACTCCGCCTTACAATGCGTATGCAGACCATCGGAATATCTATCTTGCATATCACGGTACTATTGATTACGATATACCCACGAACAACGGCGAAGCGGAACTCGGGTTTGCTGAACGGAATGCCTGGTTTAACGCTTATGAGTCTGATGGTGTGACCTCAGGCGCAAGGACAGGGTTCTACTACAGCCGTATCAATGCTAAAGGCAACCGCAAAAGCCTGGATACCCCTGTGAGTGGAGGCGACCGCATAATTGATGGATACAACGACGACCCACTACTCGGTGGAGCTGGCTCACGGGAATCGCTCGGCTGGTCTTCAGCGGTATGGCCTAATGTCATTACGCTTGATGTGTTGAAGGATAGTTCACCTCTGGGTTATGGAACACATCCAATAAGCATCGGCAGCTCACTTGACCTGCGATACACTTACCTTGACTATGACAGTGCAAGTACCGTGACTCTTTACGTGGACGTAGACCGCAACCCCTATAACGGCAACAACGTACTGATTATTGCTTCCCGGAATCATTCAGCCACAGGCTCTACCATTGCTCAATCTACTGTAAGTTTTGATACCTCGTCCCTTTCAGAAGGCACTACTGTTTGTATTGGTGCAAAGGCGACCGATGGAATCAGAACACGGTATCTTTACGCGGTGCCGGTAT
>JAGHBZ010000145.1 GCA_021160705.1 Candidatus Sumerlaeota bacterium | reverse complement strand
GAGGAGGATAGAGTTTAGCGAAATGCCTATGAGGACCGAGCCATTTTCCACCACTTTTGGGACACCACCCTTGGCAAAATGCATTATCTGATAATAAAATAAACAATAACGAAAGAGACGAGTTATTAAATTATATTCAAAACTCAATAGAGAAGATCCAAAATTTGATTCGGGTAGTTAACAGAGCTATGACTGCCATGTATAATATCTTTGAATATCCTGGTTCAGGAGAAATAGGGGAGGAAACAAAAAAACGGGCAGAGCTAATGATCCACTCCTTAGAGCCTTTAAAATCTCATTGGGGTGGGTATATTGACGAGAACAGTTACTTAGAGAAGTTAGAGGACGCTCTTGAAGACCAGAAAAATTTATTAGTTACGCCCACTCCAACTCCGACTCCAACACCAAGTCCTACAGAGACCCCTCTATTAAGGCTTCAATGGACACAGGTGCCAAATATGGAAGATGGTTTTGATATTGAGTCTTGGACAACGATTAAAAGATTCCCAAATCATATTGTAGCAGATGATTGGTTGTCCATGAATAGCTTACCGATAGTATATCTCCGTTGGTGGGGCTCATATATAGGCTGGATGGAGGACAAACCAGGACCAGTCGACCCGCCCCCAATTCGACCGAGTGCATTTATCATTAGCTGGCATAAATATAGCCCTGGACCACCCTATAGTATGCCTGGCGAGTTAATATATGAGGAGTATTGCACCCGGTTCACTGAAGAGTATTATGGAGCAGTGCGGAAGTGGGATGACCTAACTGGTACGCTTTGTGAACATGAGTATCTTTACGAGCAGTACCTTATAATGCCCTTCGAAAAAGTAGCAGACGAGAGATATTTTGTGAGCATTCAAGCTGTTTTTGATGTTGAGCCCCAATTCCCTTGGGGCTGGATGAATTCAGAGTCACACTGGAATGACAACGCGGTTTATTACTTAGAGGACTCGTTCCTGAACTGGGAGGAATTAATCTGGCCCTGTGGTCACCGATTAGAGGGACAATCGATGGATATGGCATTTGAACTATGGTCACCTCTGCCAACTCCCATATTTACTCCAACACTAACTCCAACACCTACCCCAACGTCTGCGCCCACATCAACCCCTACACTTACTCCTACGCCTACGCCGACTTTGACTTCTACTCCAACTCCGACTCCAATACCAACAGGTGATATCATAGCAAGGGATGCTGATTTTACTTCACCGGAGGCGCCGGCGGAGTTGCATCCTGGGATAGATTATTTTGACTACTGGGTAGAGATGAGTAATCAGAGTCCGGTGGCGATGAATGATTTCTGGGTTGAGGTATTTCCATCACAGAATGGGGGACTGACGCTTCTAAGGTCAGGTATTTCTCTTACAAAATCTTCAAAGGCTTCATTAGATGCGAATACTCCACCGACTACGATGTGGTTTTATCAGTTATTCAACTGGATTACTGACGGAGTGTACACGCCAGTAGTGGTGGTGAATCGTTCAGGAACGGATGGACCACCGGAACAGAACCGCATGAACAACTCCTACGTTATTGTACGGAAACGAATATTTCTGCATAATATAGCCCCAAGGGAGGCAGACCTTGCTTTCTATGGTGAACCAATATTTATAATAGATTCCAGTAGTAGTGCAACTGTGACCGGGACAGTGCGAAATAATGGTTCAGGTACAGCATCAAGTTTCTGGATTGAAGCTTTTTATGGAGTGTATAAGACAACTGATGATATTTTCGGGCATGAGGTTCCGCTCTGTCGGGGACAGTATGTGGAGTCGCTTTCACCGGGAGATACTATAGGGTTCAGTCTCTCCGGACCAATCCCTTCGTATAACCATGTAGTGGCTGTGCTGATTGATTCCACGAACATTGTACCTGAAACAGATGAGACCAATAATTATCGTATGAGTAGCCCAGCCCCAGACCGTTCAGGCACAGTTGACCTTGAGGTAGTCAGTGCCACGATTCACTCGCCATTGGCTCCGAATGAAGTACATCCGGGTGATACTCTGAATTGGGAAGTTACCATCCGCAATAATAGTCCTACTGATTCGGGTGACGTGTGGTTAGAGCTGTTTGCATCTCGGACAGGTGGTGCGACAGTGTTGCGTAGTGGATTGCCTTTAACGGTATCCGAGAAAATCTCTGTTCCGGCACTTAGTACCTGTACCTTCTATCCATCACAAACAATAGAGTCTCTCACAGATGGTGTCTACACGCCAGTAGTTATGGTAAATCGTCGGAATACAGACGGAGTGTTTAAAGACCCGGTTCCCAGCAACAACTATTACCCCATACCAGGAGAATGTATCTTCCTTCATAATCCAGACTTAGCCTCTCCCAGTCTTCCCAATTTGATTTGGAGTGTGCTTCCAAGTGGAACAATGAACGGCAATACAATCACAGTTACGGGCACAGTTAAGAATGATAGTTCCACAGACGCTGGTGGGTTCTGGATAGAGATTTATTATGGTGAGTTGACAGAAGAAGGGATTTTTTCAATAGCAGGTCAGCTGGGTGAAGGGCAGAAAGTTGCAGGACTCTCACACGGAGCAACATATCCTTTCTCTCAAACTGAGACGGTTCCGCCGGGGTCATGGGTAATTGCTGTCATTGCTGATGCCACAGATATTGTACCTGAAACTGAAGAGACCGATAATTATCACCTTATCGTGCCATAGAGAGAACCGGAGTATATACATAAGAGAATAAGAATCGGGCAACATTATACACAATGCGTAATGTTGCCCATATTTTTTTAATCACTCTCCTGAAGTTCAAAGATTAAATCATAATTTCTCCCACGTAGAGCAAAAGAGTGTATGTTAAGGTTAATTTTTTACTGAAGAGACATATTTTTTCAGTATTATCGTTCGTATCTTGACTCATTTGACACGGATAGGGCATATCTATTATTGAGTGATGAACACGAGATTTACGAGCGGTTAAGAGAGAGGGTTGGTAGGATGAAAATAATTCTCCGGGTAACGCCATATTATGTGTTTGAGACGTCAAACGTCTCACATCTTCTCTCAGCAGGATTGATTCAATAATGGAGAATCATAGACTGAGTTTATATTCCAGGCATTATCTCCTACTTAGCGGTATTTTTCTAACAGTTTTTATATTTTTATTCAAGCCCTGGCAGGGTAGTGGATGCGATGATGTGTTCTACTACACCTATCTGTCTTCTTTTTTGTTTGACTGCGACATTGACCCGATGAACGATTATTATCTCTCCCATAATTCATACTCTGCAATACGTGATATTCTCTATCGTATTGGTCCGAAGGGTCTGGTTATTAATCAATGGGCAATAGGAAGTTCAGTTCTGTGGTTTCCTGTATATCTTCCCGTCCGATTAGTCGGTATGATGTTAAATCTGATTCAGCACTCACCGCCAGAGTGGGTAAACGACCGATATTCATTGCCGCATCTAATGGCAATCTCATTCGGCACGTTGATTTATGGTTTTTTGACATTACTGCTTGTGTACTCAACGTGTCGTTTTCTTTATAGGTCAAAGGTTGCCTTATTGGCGGTATTGGGTGCTGTATTTGCTTCGCCAATGCTTGCTTATACTTTTAATTTCTCAGCGATGTCTCACACTATGTCGGCTTTTAGTGTGGCATTGCTATTTTATATAAGTTTTCGGGAGCGACATTTTTATTCGCTTAAATCATATATGTTAATATCATCAGTGCTGGCACTTGCGTCACTTGTTCGGTGGCAAAATATAATCTTTGGTTTATTGCCAGCAAGTTTCTGGATTTCTCATCTAATCTCATCCCGAGCTAAACGAGCAATAGGACAAGAAATCAGGTATGTGCTGACTGGAGTGGGAATATTTCTTACCCTTTTTTCCATTCAATTGGTCTACTGGTGGGCTATGTTTGGAAAATTATTTACCATCCCTCAGGGTGGTGGGTATATGAACTGGACTGAGCCTAAGATTTACAAAGTACTGTTCTCAGGCTGGCATGGGCTTTATTACTGGCATCCGTTACTTTTAATCGCCACAGCAGGATTGTTCGTTTGTCTTTTAAGGCGCAAGAACCGACTCCTGAATATAGTCCTAATTCTCCTCTTTGTGCTCGTAGTTTACATTAACGCATCTCCGATTGACTGGTTTGCTGGCAGTTCGTTCGGTGCTCGTAGGTTCTGCAGTGCTATCCCTTTATTTGCCCTGGGGTTAGCCGGGTTTTACAATTTATTCAGACGACGATTGTATTTAATCCCTTTAGTAATTACTATTGTAGCGATTATCTGGAACGTTTTTCTATTTGTGAGTTATAGCCAAGGGGTTTTTGACATCTATTATCTTAACGAGCTCTGGCTACTTAAAGGCGACCTAGGGAACCTTCTTTTTAAATGGGTTAGAACTATTCCATTAAACTCTTATATAATTGTAAAGTTATTGGTACCCGGCGGTAAATCCACAGCAATATTGATATTGGCTACAGGGATTCTGGTGGTAGGGTGTATTGTAATTTTTGTCTTAAAGGGAGTTTTTCTTAAGCTTGAAAATAAATTCAAATGGCTCATTTTGTTTTTTATAGGAGTGTTCATACTTCTTGACATTTTATTATTTATGTTTCCACCAGGAGTTGATACTTCAGGGATAGAATTTGCGAACGTATTAACTCCCGGGAAGATTACCCTACCCAGCGAAAAAAAACGTATTGTCCAGCACCTTATATCTGGTAAATACAGGAATCCTGGTATTTATTTTTATGCTGTGGAAGAATTAGGTGAAAAATCTGCTTTATCCGGGTATCTGGATGCGGTGTATGAAATCTCGCCCCGGCTATGGGCTAAATGGGTAAGAGCACTTTGGGATAAAGAAATTGATAAAGCCTTGCTTAAGAAAGCACGCACTATCAAAGAACCCCGGTTTCAAACCGCAGGTGGATATTATTGGAAAAAAATCAATCATTATAACAAAAAGGGGGAACTTAAAAAAGAAAAGCACTGGTTGAAGAAAGTGTTAGATTATAACCCTTTTAATCTTTTCGCATTAGAAAAACTTACTAAAATCTATGAACGTCAGGGTAAAAAAGAAAAGGCACGGGCACTGCAGGTCAGGTTGCGCCATTTTTTAGAAGCGAAATTCGAAAATTATCTTTTGATAGAAAATAAAATTGCACCCTGGGAGCAGAAAGTATTTGAGGAGAATTTTCTTGATTACGCGATGAAGCTGGCATCTCTTTATGAAGAGAGCGGTGAAATAGAGAAAGCCATTGCGTTATATGAGCAGATAGAACGCCGTTATTTCAAAAAACCCATAGCCCGTCAGCGAAAATTAATTCTTCAGGCTAAGCTGAATAGCACTGAATTTGACTCAAAGATTCTTCTAAATAATCTTGATACTCCTGAGACTGATATAGATACATTTATCCACGCCATTCAACTCAGCCTCGCCTCTGGTAATTTGAACTCAGCTATTGAAATCATTAAAGTCGGGTTTAAATATTATTCTGACAATACAAGACTTTATTACTGGCTTAATCAAATTCTTGGCACTTATCCTCCTGAGGATATTCCATTTGACTCCCTTTTATCGGTAAATATTGAAAGTCCGAGGTACTGGCTTTCAATAGCGGAGCAGTTAAATCGGGCTAAAAGATTTAATCAAGCACTAAAAGTAATGAAAGATGTTATGATTCTATTACCTGATGATGCCTGGAGTAATTTCGTTTATGGATACTCGTTATTTTATCTTAGGCGATTCAATGAGGCGGAGTTTTTTTTCCGAAAAGCCTTTAAGTCTGCTCCGGATTATCCTGCTTATGGGATATTTTTGACTCGTTCTCTGCTTGAGCAACACAAAATCACTGAGGCGATGCAAATTATTAATCAGACACTGGAAAGAAATCCACACAACGCAGACGTCAAGTACTGGAAAAAAGAAATAGAATCACATATAGAGTAACCACTCAATGTTTCTAAATTTCTAATCAATCTTATATCAGTAAGAGTTGAATCGCCAAAGTTAGTCCCGGACGTAGTCGACACGGAATACTTTGACGCCGTCTTTGAGCTGGAGGATAAAAGTGTGCTGGTCGCCAAGAGTAATGACCTGCTGAATATCTTCAGCTGGAATACTCGCAATGGGGAATACATCCACTTTGGGTCCCTTATGTTTAGGAAGTCGTGCGTTAGCGGAGCTGGTAAATACATCAAGCCCGGTTTGAAGAACAAGTGCTATCAGGCAGATTGCGATAATCGTCAGAATTATCCTGGTATAGACATCTTTAAACTGCATTTTCTTCATCACCTCCTGTAGCCATTAATTGTTTTCTGCTTTGTTGAAAACATCCCATAGTATTAAATTTTTCTTTCTGATTGAAGCAGGAAATCTTACTAATTCAGAGTTCTCCTGCTCTACTGGATTCCTTATAAATATTCTTTTTCTATAAGGAGACCAGGAAGTCAGGAGATAACAATCTCTCCTGCTCTGTACCATCAATTTTAGTTCTTAGAGTTCCTCAGCAGAGTTCTGAAATGGTGCTGAGGGTTTTTTATTTTATGGCAAAAGCACTGTGTTACTACAAAATAATCATTTTACGCACAGATTTTATCTTTGACAGAGCGTTTTTTATCTAATAAGAGCAAGTTGTATAAGCGCCTCAAAAATAAATTAGTGGAGCGGAGTTACGCCAGATTGACATTATTCTGCTCGATAGATTTCAATTTTGTCGCCATCTTTAGCTTTTTTCAGAACCTTAGCGTCGCCGATGATTTTCCCGATGATATTAACCGGACTGGCTGGTCGAATCTCGTCTCTGGTGCTTATGGGCGTTAGTCCAAAGAATAAACAAATAGCTTTGCCGGGTTGCCAGTAGCCAATATCTCCGAGTTCGACTACTTCTTTTGGGTCCTCTGGTGGCAGATTAAGCGATGTAGAAAAATATATCTCATCTCCCCAGGTATTGACAGAGCCAGTGATGGGTAACGCTGAGAAAACAGCCTGAGCTGATTTTGACTCATTTAAGATTGCCTCCACTGTTAACCCTGCCACTCTAATCTCAATTTTTTTGTGTTCTGCCATTGCTTTTTCTTTGGTTATTATTCAATTGTCCAGATAACAACCGTAACCATATTTGGCTCAACCACCACTTTTTTAGTTGCCGACTGAGCATTAAGCACATATTCGCCTGGGTAGACGTCGCAAATAGCGAAATTTTCATTCCACCTTTCAGTGCTGTTCACTCCTTCACCGTACGTCATTGAAAACGAATAAGGGGCGCAATACAATGGCTTTGTAACTCCGGTGATTCTCAGTCCCGGGATGGGATTATTATTGGCGTCCACAATCCGCCCAATAATGCACCCTGTAGGTTCACCGATATGCTTGATAAATAGCTCAGGGTTCTGCACGTACTCCTGAGTGGGACCACCGATACGTATTTCAAACTCAAACTCAGTGGAGCGATTGTTAGAAGATGCAAAAGGTTCGCCAGTGGTGCCAATCTTATCGCCAGCCTGAACCTTATCGCCTTTCTTGACAGTAATGGAAGCCAATTGTGCATAAAGAGAATACACTTCTTTGTTGTTAATTTTGTCATTATGTTTAATCAGGACATAATTAGGATAGGGACTCAAGAGACCGGGATTACCGGAGTCATCGGCTTCTAAGACCTCACCATCAGCAATAGCCTTAACTGTTGTGCCGGGGTCGACATTAAATGAAATTCCATATTTTAATGGCCAATTACCCCACTTTTCGCCGTAAAGCCAGGTCTGGTCAATATATCCATCAACAGGATTTAGAAATGGGGGGGCAAAAGGTGCAGTAGGTTTAGAAACAATTTCTTTGATAGGGCGTAGTGGAGTAACAGGAGTGGGGGTCAGGGCTGTGAGTGGTGCTGGTGTGGGAACAGGTGTCAGGCGTAAAGGTTTAAGTGTGGTTGCAATAGGTGTGCGAACTGGCAACGCTGGAGTGGATACAGGTGTAATCTTGGCAATGGGTGTTTCTGTCGGCGTTCTTATCGGGAAGAGCGGAGGCAACCCTTGCAATGTAGGTTGTGGAGTGGGTGTGGCTGGTGGCATTACGATGACTTTTTGTCTTTCATAAAAATTTAAAATCCCCTTAAATATGGACAGGGCAATGTTGTGATTATGTTCAAGTTTTTCTTCAAACCGACGAAACTTTTTATTGGTAAGAAACCCAACAGATAACACCACAGCAGGTGTGTTAAGATACTTAAAAATCTCAAGCTTATCCCGGCTCAACCCAAGGTTCTCGAGATTGAGGTCCGCTGAGAGTTGCTGGGATAAAGAAGTAGCTAACGCAACAGTATCCTTATCAGCGTCTTGCTTGACAATACAAGATATGTAGTTCACAGAGCTGTCGCGACTATAGTTATGATGAATACCGATGAAAAAATTAGCGCCGGATGATTGGCAAATCTTTGCTTTTTCCCCGGAATTCGGGAACGGTGGAGTATGAGTAGAGCGGGTAAGAATAACTTTGGCACCTGCATCCTCCAGATAGTATTTAAGAAAGAGTGCGATTCGCAAATTAGCTTTAGCTTCAATAGCGCGCAGTTTGGCATTTGCCACTTCATCTTTATCGCTCCCATAATAGAGTTCACCACCTGAACCAGGGTCTAAACAAAAAACCGTCCCTTTGAGAGGTTGTAAATACTTCTGAGCTATGGAGACCGAAGTTAATACCGCAAAAAACATTACAACAATCAATATTATGACCGTTTTTTTATTCATAGCTTCACTCCTTTTTCATCTAAAGATAGTATAGTAAAAGTGTACTCAATTCTAATCCTCTACATTTCCACCTTCCAGCTTAATTTTTTTGAGAGTAGAGATAAGGGTTTTTCTTGAGGCATCCAGATGACGTCTGACCAGACGAGCAACAAGCGATGCATTTTTTTTCTGAAAAGATTCAATAATTTTTTTGTGCTCAAGTAGACCAGAAGAGACTCTGCGTCTATCGGCAAAAACAAGCATACGATAGCGGTCTAATTTTTGATTCAAGCTGCTCACAATATCGCGGAGAAGCTCGTTGCCACAAAGGTTAATATAATACTGATGGAAAGCGCTATTTGCTTCACTTTTTTCCATATGGTCAGTAGCATTTTCAAATCTTTGTTCAAGGGAGATAATCTGCTCCAGGTGTTCAGGCGTCATAAAAGGAGTAGCTTTCTTTGCAGCCAGAGATTCAAGCTCAATCAGGAGTTCATAGATTTCACTCACATCTTTAATAGAGTATGGGGCTACCACAGCGCCTTTGCGAGGAATAAATTTAACAAACCCTTCAGATTCAAGTTTAAGGAGCGCTTCGCGTACAGGGGTACGGCTAACGCCGAGTTTATCGGCAATCTCTGGTTCAATCAGGCGTTCGCCCGGCGAAAGCTCACCGCGAATGATGGCGTTGCGCAGAAGACGCGTGATGTCTTTTCGTAGTGGGTCATACTTACTTAAGTCAAGTTTCATAGTTTAATCACCCTCGTTAAAATTTATCCCAATAAATACAGCGGACGAAATGTCCATCGGAAACCTCAATAAGCTCAGGAGTCTCCCTGACGCATTCTTCGGTCATTAAAGGACAACGCGGATGAAACCTACACCCGGATGGATAGTCCGACGGGTCAGGCACGGTACCTTCAATTGTTGGCAGGTCGTTCTCCTCTGCTACTTGTTCCAGATTGGGCAACGAACGTAGCAATAATCTGGTATACGGATGCAGGGGGTTATCGTATAATTCCGTGGTCATTGCCTGCTCAACAATCATACCGGCATACATAACCAGCACCGTATCGGCAATCTCTGCAATAATGCCAAAGTTATGTGTTATCATCAAAATAGCGGTCTGAAACTTTTGCTGGAGTTCTTCCATAAGCTCAAGAATCTGTGCCTGAACAGTGACATCAAGTGCGGTAGTCGGCTCATCTGCGATAAGCAGGTCAGGCTGGCAGGCAAGTGCCATAGCAATCATTGCACGTTGTTGCATACCACCACTGAGTTGATGAGGATACTCTCTTGCGCGCTGTTGTGGAGAAGGAATCTTCACCAAATCGAGCAATCGGATGGCTTCCTGCATTGCTTCTCTACGAGTCATATTACGGTGTATCTGTAGTACTTCAGCGATTTGATTTCCAATAGTATAGACGGGATTAAGAGAGCTCATAGGTTCCTGGAAAATCATTGAGATTTTATTGCCACGGATTTTTCGTAGTTCTTTTTTTCGGGACAACGCAAGCAAGTCGGTACCACGAAAGAAAATATTTCCCGATACGATTTTTCCCGGTGGTTCAGGAATCAACCGGAGAATAGATAACGCAGTAACGGTCTTGCCGGAACCGGATTCGCCAACAATCCCAACGGTCTGGCGCTCATTAATTTTAAATGAGACACCATCAACCGCTCTTACTACACGGTCTAATGTATAAAAATAAGTGTGAAGGTCTCTAACTTCAAGCAACGTATTCTCTGCATTATGTAGAGTATTGTTCATACGGTACACTGAATCAATGTAATATCTATACCTCCAGTAATAAATAAAATCAATCAAGATAGTCTGAATGTATATTGCAGAAAGTCAAGGTTTATTGCCACGCAAACAAATCATCTATTAATGCCGAAAAACGTGCCGAGGGTCAAGGGCATCTCGAAGCCCGTCACCTAAAAAATTAAACGCAAATACTGTGATAAAAATAAGCACGCCAGGGGCAAGAATCCAGGGGAAACTGGTCAGGACAACTACATCCTGAGCCTGCTGAAGCATATTACCCCAGCTGGCATAGGGCTCGTTGATTCCTACACCCAAGAAACTCAGTGCTACTTCTCCTAAAATATACGCCGGCACATAAACAGTAGCAGCTACAATCACAAACGTCATTGTGTTGGGGATGATGTGGCGAATAATAATCCGCAGTGTGGACGCCCCCAGTGCTTTTGCACTTAACACGTAAGGTTGCTCGCGGATACTCAGTGTCATTCCACGAATCACACGCCCTGGTCCTGCCCAGTAAATCAATCCAAGTATTATCACGATAAGCAAATAAATCTGAGCAGATGGCAGGTTATCAGGGAACGTGGCACGCAGTGCTATTATAAGATAAAGTCCCGGGATGGAGAGAATAAACTCAATCAAACGCATAATCAGTGTATCAATAAGCCCCCCGAAGTAGCCAGCGATTCCGCCAATAATCATACCGAGTGTGAGTGTGATGAATATGCCAATAAGCCCCACTGATAATGAAATCCTTGAGCCTTCAAGCAAACGTGAGAAGACATCGCGACCCAGTCCATCGCTCCCGACCAGATAGAGTCGCGCTGGCGGTTCAACTCCGAATAGATGAATGCGTGTGGGAATGAGGGCAAACAGTTTATATG
>JAGHBZ010000039.1 GCA_021160705.1 Candidatus Sumerlaeota bacterium | reverse complement strand
TCCACGCTTATCAACAAAGACCCCTACGGTGAAGGCTGGATTGTAAAGATTTCTCCTACCAATCTTGATGAGGAACTTGCCAAACTTATGACAGTTAACACCTTAACACCCTGGCTGGAGAAAGAAATCAAACGCGCCGAAGCAGAAGAAAAGTAGGTTCATATAAAATAGAACGCCTGTTGGGTTAGAAATTTTTTAAAAATTGATTTTTCCGATATTGAGACCTTTCTTGCAATAGAAAATCTCGCAGTTGAGGGGGAGAGCTATGAAACGAAGTAAGAGAATGTTTGTGGATTATGGTATATATTGTAATAAGACATTTTACTTTTGCTTCGTAGTGGAAGAATTTTTGTTTGCTTGTTTTACAGTTATCATACAAAATACTGTTTTATATAAAATGTATGGTAACTGGTTTTTTGTGAGGTAAAAGATGTATGGGTGCGATAAAAGGCATACTTAAAGAAGAACTTAAGAATTCTCTCCAGATGAAGCGGGATTATGAAAGAGAATTAGCAAAACTACCCAAAGGCACCCTTGTTCAGAAAAAAGTAAAGGGACATACCTATTATTATCTTGAATTTCGAGAAGGCAAGAAGGTGAAGTTCGTATACAAAGGTAAATTATCCGAAAACGAGATAAAAAAATATCAAGAGGCAAAAAAATACCGGGCTAAATATAAAAAATTGTTGGCACAAACAAACCAGCAGATTAGATTCTTGAGGAGAGCTTTGCGTGGAAAAGACACAGTATGAGTTATGTATTGAAGTCTTACGAAGATTTGCTCGTAAAGGCATATTAAATCACATTATTCTCATAGGGAGCGGATGTATTCCTTTTTATAAAGAGTATTTCCAGGGTGTAAAGCACCTACCCACACTCCGAACCAGAGATATTGATTTTCTTGTTCCTGCGCCTTCAAAGCTCAGGTTAAAGGTTGACATTCCCGAATTGCTGAAAGACCTTGCATTTGTTGTGGGTTTTAAGGCTCCAGAAGGATTTATTAGATTAGAGCATCCAGAACTCATAATTGATTTTTTAGTACCCGAGAAAGGCAAAGGATTAAATAAACCATTTCCATTACCCCAATTAGGTATAAACGCTCAACCTTTAAGATTCCTGAATCTTTTGTCTAAAAATACCATTCAGTTCAAGACCGAGGGGTTCACCTTAAAATTACCCCATCCAGCTAACTTTGCATTACATAAATTACTTATTTCTTCGCGAAGGCACATCCAGGAAAAAGCAATAAAAGATAGGAACGCAGCCATCCAGATTTTGAAGGCGTTGATGTATAAAGGCGAGTCAAATATTATCAAAAATGTATTTGACGAACTCCCTCAAAAATGGCAGAGGCAAATAATAAGAAGCCTGGAGACAGCTCAGGAGCAAGAAGTCTTAAGCATACTCAAATGATAATTCTTTATATATAAAGTGTCTGGCTTGTTGAGATGTTATCCGTATTTTCTAAACCAGGAGATATAAGTTCAAAATGGCAATGAGGACGTGGAGATTGCTTGATACAGGTGTTCGGACTGCAGCGGAGAATATGGCGCTGGATATAGCGATTCTTCGTGCACGCAGTCGTAACCTTGTCCCTGACACGCTCAGGTTTCTTCAATTCTCGCCAACTGCGGTTCTGGTGGGGTATCATCAATGTGTGAGTCAGGAGGTTCGCGAGGAGTTTTGCCGTGAGGCTGGGTTCCACATCAATCGGCGAATCACGGGTGGTGGTGCACTCCTTTTCAATGAGGTGCAACTTGGCTGGGAACTCATTGCTTCCTCTGACACGATTCCTCTTTCCCCCAATATGATTCCAGTGTATCGGAAGATTTGTTCTGCGACCATTGCTGGCTTGAGAAAATTCGGCATAGATGCACATTTTCGTCCAAGAAACGATATAGAGGTTCGGGGACGCAAAATTTCTGGTACTGGTGGCACTCAGGAAGGTGATGCTTTTCTTTTTCAGGGCACGCTACTGCTGGATTTTGACATCCCGACTATGCTCAAGGCTTTGATGATTCCTGTGGAGAAAATCCAGGGTAAAGGAATCAACTCAGTGAAAGAACGCCTGACCTGGATGAAGCGAGAGTTGGGCTATCTTCCGCCGATTGATGAGATTAAGCAGGCATTAGCATCAGGGTTTGAGGAGGTATTTGGCATAACGCTGAGTCCGGGTGAGCTGACAGAGGCAGAGCAAGAAATCTTTGCGGAACAGCTTCCCTACATCCGCTCAGACGCCTGGATTAACCGAATTGATACAAGCAAGACAAAAGTTGAGACTTATAGCGCAATTCATAAAGCAGATGGGGGGCTTGTCAGAGCAGGGGTCAGAGTAGATGAGAAACGCAATCGGCTGACTGCGGTGATGCTGACCGGCGATTTTTTTATTTACCCGAATCGGTTTGTATATGACCTTGAGTGTTGTCTGCGTGATGTGCGTGCAGATGAGCAGACAATCTCCGAGATTGTGCAGGCGCAATGGCAGAAATCAAAACCGTATGCCTCAGGGCTAAGTCCTGAAGATTTTACTCAGGCAATTGCGAAAGCACTGGAAAAAAGCCGGTATAAATCGCTTGGACTTTCTCCAGCTGAGGCTAATCAGATTTTTACTGTCATTGACACCCTGTTCGACCTGCTGAAAAAAGATATTCCCCTGCTACTACTTCCTTATTGTTCTAAACTCGTTGGATGCCCTTACAGAAACGTGGATGGTTGTGCGGAGTGTGGTCAATGTAGTATAGGCGAGGCGTATGCCATTGGACGTCAAGCCGGGATGCAGGTAAAATCCATACTTAGTTTTGAACACCTGATGGAGGAATTAGCTAAAGCACGTCAGCAAAAAGTACCTGCATTTATCGGGTGTTGCTGTAAGGCGTTTTACCAGAAACATTACCGAGATTTTATAGAGGCTGGAGTGCCTGCCATACTGATAGATATAGCAAACCAGACCTGCTACGACCTGGGCAAGACCCGCGATGCCTACGCCGGTGAATTTCAGAGCCAGACTCATCTTAACCTGCCACTCCTGAAGAAAATCGTTGAGCTGAACCTGAAATTCTCCGGAAAGACAAAAAAGACAAAGCAGTTAGAATACCAACCCCCTGCCTGTATGACGAAAAAAGACAATGAGATTCGACATACCAAACACTGAAAAATACTTTATCTTCCTCATCGGGTACATAGTATCTAATTGTCAGGTAGGGAGCAGATGATAATTGGGAACCTTCGCTTTCTCCTCAGTGGTTTAAATTTAACCCTCATCAAGAAGCGAATCCCATAAGGTGGAAAGAACCTCTGTAATGGCGTAACAGCAACGTGCCTCACTTTTCATTAACACCTTGTGCAACAAGGTGAAAAACTAACTCTATCCAATACAAATCCTTTCCTTTGCAGAGCTTTGATGATTTTCTCGTGTGTAAGTGACGGTAGTTTAGGCATAGGTCTCTAAAGTCAACGTGTATTCTAAGGTCTTTTCTTCTGTTGGTATCTCTTCGCTATGGTCTTTCAGGCTTTCTATATACAATTCAATTGCCTCCTTTGTCATCTCTATTGCTTCTTCTATTGTGTCTCCGAATGTAACACATCCGGGAAGGGAAGGAACTATCACAGTATATCCCACTTCTGGTTCCTGCCTGAGCAAGATACGATAACTTAATCGCAAATCAATCCCCTCTTCATTTATTAAAACGATAAATCTTTTCTTTCTTTACCCATAATTATGGTTCAATTGTAACCCAATCCAATCAAAATCCCAACTTCAATTGTACTCAAATCCAATTTTAAAAATTAAGTCAAAATCAGATTTTATTGGATTAAAGGTTTCGTTAGAGAGTACTATTTCTGAATACAGTGTTGGAAAAATATCATTGCTAGATTTAAAATTGTTCTGGCGTTCTTTTCGGTCGCATATTCTTTTTTCGGATGAGCAATTCCTGTCTCCTGTCTCTCGCGTGCAAAAATGGACTCTATATTCTCAAAGATTCTCCGCGTAAAGAAATCATTTGGCAATAGGTTTTTTTTCTGACCCTCTACAATTAATTTAGAAATTTCGCCTTTCCCGGTTTTGCCCATAATCATAATCTGCAAAAACGCCTGGATGGCAGAAATGGTATTAGTAACACAATTACTATACCCTTGAGGGGTATTCTTTCTGTATTCATCAAAGCTATCTGATAAAAGTTTACTGACTTCTTTCCACTTTGGATGAGATAAATAATTTAAGACGGGTTCATAAATTTCTTTAATAATTTTTTTCTCTTGGCGAGGCATAAAACCTTGTCGTGTCAAATAAAGATTTATACCAAAATCAGTAAAGACTTCATTTAAGTCTCCGGCAAAATTATCAAAATCCGCCCATCGCCAAGCTTGTAATCTTTCTTGATATTCTTCTTCTGTATCATCTTCTTTTCTGTCTATAACACTGCCTTTTCTCTCAAGAATCAAAACTTTACAGTACAAAGAGAGTAATTCCATTACAACATCTT